>JAPOZF010000057.1:694-2628 GCA_026706165.1 Gemmatimonadota bacterium | reverse complement strand
CTTCAGCCTGTGGTTCTTCTACCTGTTCTACTACGTCGAGCTCGCCCTGTTCGCCCGCCTCGGTTACTCGGTGCCCGAGCTGCGCCTCATGCACACCGTAGGGTCGATCGCCACCGCCCAGCAGGCCATGGGCGCAATGATCGCCCTCGTCGCGGTGGCCCTGTGGACCGCGAGGGGACACCTGAAAACCGGGTTTCGCGCCGCCTTCTCCCGGGGAGACGAGGAGGGCGGAAACGGGCTGCTCAGACACCGCACCGCGGTCTGGCTGCTGCTGGCGGCGACGGCCTACACGGTCCTGTTCCTCAACCAGGCGGGGCTTCCTCTCATCGTCGCCGCGTTCCTGATGGGCATCTCCTTCGTGGTCTTCTTCGGGCTGACCAAGATCGTCGCCGAAGGGGGGATGGGGTACGGGCGGGCGCAGATGACGCCGACGGCGTTCACCACCATGGCGTTCGGCAACGGGCCGATCGGCGCCCGGGGACTGACCGTGCTCGGGTTGTGCAACGGCTGGGCGGGAGACATCAAGATCAGCCTGATGGCCGCGGTCGCCAACGGCGCCCGCCTCGCCGAGCTCGCCGGGGTCCGCGGCCCGGTCCTGTTCTGGTCGATCATGCTCGCCATCGCCGTCAGCCTGGCGAGCTCCGCCTGGACCGTCATCGCCATCGCCTACGAGTACGGCGGCATCAACCTGCACTACTGGTTCTACCACATAATGGGGGACTGGTCGTTCCGCAATGTCGCCACCGCGATCTCGACACCCGTCGACGACTGGAATTTCTTCGGCCCGCGCGGCGCCTTCACCCGTCCCCGCGGCGGGCGCCGCGGCGATGCTCGCCCTGCCCTGGCTCCGGCACCGCTTCCTGTGGTGGCCCCTGCACCCGATCGGGTTCCCCGTCGGCGGCACCTACATGATGTTCTTCGCCTGGTCGAGCATGTTCATCGCCTGGCTGCTCAAGCTCGTCATCCTGCGCTACGGCGGCTCGGCCCTGTACCGCAGGCTGAGGCCGCTGTTCCTCGGCATGGTCCTCGGGCAGGTGACCAGCCACGGGGGCTGGATGATCGTCGACTATTTCACCGGCATGATCGGGGACGTCACCCGCTGGTGAACGGGGTGATGGGCGCGGCCCCCGAAACCGCCTCCCGGGCGTAAGGACAACGGAATTCCCGTGGACGCACCGGACAACCGCACCGGCTCCGCCCCGGCGGCATGGGGGCTGCCGGCCCTCTTCCTGCTCTCGGGCGCCTGCGGGCTGGTCTACCAGGTCCTGTGGGCGCGCATGCTGATCGTCGTATTCGGCGCCACCCTCCCGGCGGTGAGCACGGTGCTGAGCGCCTTCATGGCCGGCCTCGCCCTCGGCAGCTTCTGCTTCGGACGCCGGATCGACCGGGTGCGCAGGCCCCTGTTCGTGTTCGCCGCCCTCGAGGCCGGGATCGGCCTCTTCGCCTTCCTGTTCCCCCATCTGCTGGGGGCGACCGGATGGCTGGCGGAGGCCGGCTGGACCGGGCGCCACCCGGCCGCCTTCGCCGCGGTCCGCTTCGCCCTCGCCTTCGGGCTGCTGCTGGTCCCGACCGCGGCCATGGGAGCGACGCTTCCGGTGATCTCGAGGTCGGCGGTGCGGCGCTTCAGCCGCCTCGGCAGCGGCGTCGGCCTGCTGTACGCCGCCAACACCCTAGGCGCCGTCGCCGGGGTCGCCGGCGTCACCTTCTACCTGATGGAGGAGCTCGGCCTGCGCGGCAGCGGCTACGCCGTCGGCATGGTCAACCTGCTGGTGGCCTCGCTGGCCTGCTGGATCGGGCGCCGCGGCGTCAGTCAGCCCGAGGAGGAGGACAGCCCGGAACGGGTTCCCGAGCCGGCGCCGGAGACCCGACCTGCGGAGGCCGCGGGCTTTCTCCCCCTGCCCCCCCTGGCGCTGAAGCCGATCAGGACCGCCTTC
>JAPOZF010000057.1:0-684 GCA_026706165.1 Gemmatimonadota bacterium | reverse complement strand
CCTGATGGAAGAACTCGGCCTGCGCGGCAGCGGCTACGCCGTCGGCATGGTCAACCTTCTCGTGGCGTCGCTGGCCTGCCTGATCGGGCGCGGCGTCCTCCGGGGCCCCGGTGCGGAGGAGGTCGCGGACAGCCGGGAACAGGCCTCCGACCCGGCGCCGGAGACCCCTCCAGGGGAGAGCCGGGCAGGGGTTCCCGGGCCGGCCCCCCAGGCCCGGCCGCCAGAGGCCGCCGAGGTTCTCCCCCTGCCCCCCCTGGCGCTGAAGGCGGTCCTGATCGGCTTCGCCCTCCAGGGGTTTGCCGCCCTCGCCTACGAGGTCGCATGGGTGCGCCTGTTCATCGTCGCCTTCTCCGCCAACACCCACTACGAGTTCAGCATCGTGCTGATGTCGTTCCTGCTCGGCCTCAGCCTCGGCAGCTTCCTCTGCGGCCTCCTTCTCGACAGGCGCGGCGACCTGCTGTCGATGTTCGGGGGCTTCCAGATCGCCGTCGGCCTCATGGGAATCGCCTCGGTCGCCCTCTTCGCCGCTGCCTCGGGCTGGGTCGGCGAGATCCAGGGGGCGAGCACCTGGTGGCGTTACCGGGGGGGCATCTTCGCCATGTCCTTCGGCATCATGCTGGTTCCGACCCTGCTGATGGGCGCCTCCTTTCCGGTGGTGAGCCGGATCTGCACCCGAAGCTTCGG
>JAPOZF010000398.1 GCA_026706165.1 Gemmatimonadota bacterium | reverse complement strand
CGCCGTACCCGTAGTAGAGCGGCGCGTACACCGCCTCCTCGATCACGTACCCCATCAGGTTGTGGTCGGGGGAGCCGTAGAAGGAAGGGTCGAGGTGGTAGGTCAGCGAGAAGCGCTGGAACATTTCCAGGAACTGGGGGTGCGCGTTCTTCGCCGATTCGGCTGCCTCCGGCGACAGCTCGCTCGAGGGGACGCTGAAGTGGTCGTGGAAATGACTGGTGCCTCCCAGGGTCCGCTCCGCCCATTTCATCACTTCCGCGGCCAGGGTCGATTTGCCGGCGTACTCGCAGCCGACGAAGACGAGGTTCACGATTCGCTCCTTTCGTTGTTCGCTGCTGCTGCATGCTGGTCGACGATCGCCCTGGATTCGGCGAGGGCGTTTCCGTACCCGGCGGTGACGGCGCGCAGCTCGTGGCAGCAGTTGAGCCAGCGCACCCCGAGTCTGACGGCCTCGGCCATCTCCGGGCCCGGGTCGACCGCGGTGCCCATCACCTTGCCGTTGGCCCGGCAGGCGGCGCCGACCCGCTCGTAGGCGGCCAGCACCGGGGTGTGCAGGTGTGGCTTTCCCGGCTCGCGGATGGTGCCGCAGCTGTGGGAGAGATCCCCCGGCCCGACGAACAGGAGGTCGATCCCCTCGACCGCGGCGATCTCCTCGGCCTCTTCCACCCCTTCCGCATCCTCGATCATCACCCCGAGCAGGGTCTGCTCGTTGGCGCGGTCGAGGTACTCCGCGGTATCGTCGGCGCCGTAGCGGGAGTCGCGGCCGCCCCCCATGCCGCGCAGGCCCAGGGGCTGGAACTTCCCCATTCGGACGAACCGCCGCGCCTCCCCGGCGCTGCGGCAGTGCGGCCAGATCAGGCCGGCGGCCCCGAGCTCGAGCGGCTTTATCACTTGGTTGTACTGCCCGTGCGGTATGCGCACGAACAGGTCGAGGCCGACGGTGCGCGCCGCCAGGATCATCGACGACAGCCTGTCGAGGCTGGCGTGGGAGTGCTCCATGTCGACCCAGGCGCAGCCGTACCCGGCCTCGGCGATCAGCTCGATGACCACCGGATCGAAGACGCGGTTGATCTCCGGGACGAAGACGGTCTCGCCGCGGGCGGCGGCCGCCTTGGTTCTGTTGGTACGGTCCTGTTGTTCCATGGTTTCCCTCAGCCCGCGGCTGCCGCGGCGACGCCGTCGAATCGCGGCAGCACCTCCCTGCCGAACCACTCGATGTTGCGCCTGAGCACGCTCGGCGGAATCGCCAGGGCTCCCGCTCCCACGGACACCCGCCGCAGCCCGGGAAGCCGCTCCTGGTAGTCGCAGATCCGTTCGTACACCAGCTCCGGCGGCCCGCAGATCCAGGCCCCGTCCCGCTGCAGGTCGCGGACCGTCGGCAGCCCCGCTTCCGGGGCCTTCCGCGGATCGTAGGTCGCCAGGATCTGCTCCCGCTTGAGGAACGGCATCCTGCCGAGGGGGGACAGCACCTTGAGCTGCTCCTCGAACCAGACCTCGGCCTCGGCGATCGCCTCTTCCTCGGTGTCGCCGAGCATCACCTGCAGCACCAGCGCCAGATCCTCCCCGAGCTCGGTGTCGCGGCCGCGCTCGGCGTGCGCCTCCTGCCACTTGCGCGCGACCTCGTCGACGCGGCCCCCTCCCGGCACGACTCCCTTGATCCCGTGCTTCATCATGAAGTCGATGCCGCGCGGACTGACGCTGAAGATCGGCTGCCAGCACTCGACCGGCAGGGTCCGCGGGCGCGGCACCAGGGTGAGCTCCTCCAGCTCCTGTTCGCGGTAGACCACCCTCGGGGGGATGTCGTAATGCCTGCCCCGGTGCGAGAAGCTCTGCCCGTTCCAGGCCTTGAAGATGATGCCGACCTGCTCCTCGAAGCGCTCGCGGTTGGCCTCGTCGTCGTCGAGGGGCGACCCCAGGGTCTCGACCTCGCGGTTGATGTAGCCGCGGCCGATGCCGAAGCGCACCCGCCCCTCGGTGAGGATGTCGGCGGCGGCGAAGTCCTCGGCGAGCCGCAGCGGGTGCCATGCCGGCACCGTGTTGAACATCGCTCCGAACTTGAGGCGCTCGGTCTTGCCGGCGAGCCAGACGCTGAGCAGCGGGATGTTGCCGATGCCGCCGTACCCCTCGCGCTGGAAGTGGTGCTCGGCCAGCCACAGGGTGTCGTAGTTCAAGGGCTCCATCAGCCGCGCCATGGAGAGGGCTTCGTCGAACACGGTCGCCAGGTGCCCGTCGCTCTCGATGCGGTCGTCGACGCGCTTTCCCGCGAACCCCATGTCCGTCATCTCGACGTGGCCGCCGAAGAAGTAGTCGAAGGATTCGATCATCGCTTTTCTCTGTAGATTGCGCTTTTCGTTGTGCGCCCTGCCGGCCCGGGTGTTGTGCTGCCGCCTCCTGACAGGGAGGGGGTGGTCGGACTACGGCCCGTTTCTGCCTACGGTCTGCCGGTCAGCCAGCCGATCCAGCCCCCGACCATGATGGCGACGAACAGCCAGCAAGCGAACGCGGTTACGGCAACCCACGGGGAACGCTTCATCCGCTGCATCGCCTCACAGGTTCTACGCCACCAGGTGCCGCACCAGGGGCTTCACCTCTTCCGGCAGCCGCTCGTACACCTCGGGCCGCAG
>JAPOZF010000323.1 GCA_026706165.1 Gemmatimonadota bacterium | reverse complement strand
TGCGGCACGTCGGCCTGGCGATGGTGTTTCACGGCTGGGAGCTGGTCGCCTGCGAAGAGGTGGAACGTGAGCTCGGGTGAGCCGATCCAGGCTTCCTGGGAATGGGAGGAGTGGTTGGCGAGCCGGGAAGCGCGCCGCGAGGTTGCCGCCCGCGTCGGTCCTGGTGTCGTCCGCCGCGCCGGAAGCTCCTCGGACCGCAGGCTGCGGCGCCTTTTCGAAGGCGAACGCGGCCCGGCTTTCCCCAACGGCGCCGGAAGCGCCCCCTGGAAGTCCCCGGAAAATCTCTCCCCGGCCCCGGCAGCTCCGGGGAGCTACCAGGTTCGCGTCTTCAGGTAGTCCTGGATCGCGCTCTTGGGGACCGGCAGCTCGTCGATGTGGTCCTCGAGCCACTCGGAGAAGTCCTTCTCGATGTGGTCCCCCCAGCGCCCGTCGATCTCCCCAGGCAGGTATTTCCCCTCGCCGAGGCGGGTCTTGCCGAAGATGTCGCGCAAATGCACGATTTCGGCGGTGGTGACGGTCTGCTCCGCCAGGTGCGGCGGGATGAAGGCCACCGCGTCCCCCTTGCCGAGGACGACGTCCCCGGGCATCACCGTGCAGCCGCCGATGCGGGTCGGGCAGTTCATGCCGGTCAGCATGATCGTCGGCGCCGCGATCGACGGGTGCCAGCCGCGCACGAAACAGGCGAAGTCCTCGAGGCCGCGGATCCCCTCGATGTCGCGCACCGAGTTGTCGTGGACGACGCCGTTCCCCGACTTCGCCTTGATGGAGGCGGCGAGGTTGTCGCCGATGATCGCCCCCTTGTCGATCTTGCCGAAGACGTCGGCGACGTAGACGTCGCCGGGGACCAGCATGTTGATCGTCCAGTGGATGTGGTCCCCCTCGTGGCCCCCCTTCTCACCCTGCTCGTCGAGGGCGCGGCGGCAGTCCGGGCGCCGCGGCATGAAGGTCGCCGTCACCGCGCGCCCGCACAGCACCTGTCCGGGGTGCGTGTTGGTGAACCCCCCTTCGAACTGGAACTCGTAGCCGGCGCCGTTGCAGGTGCCCCAGGCCTGGGTCAGGGTGACGTTCCTCATGCGCTCGATGATTTCGTCCGGCACGCGCGGGCGGCCGTCGGGGAAGCGCTCCCCCTCCCAGTCGGCGGTGTACTCGATCAGGTGCTCCCTGGTGAAGCTGCCGACCGGGCCGCGTTCGTAGATGTCGACGGACATTGCTCCTCCTATTGCTCGTCGCTGAAGCCGACGGCCGAGTGGGAGCCGTCGCAGAACGGCTTGTTCTTCGAGGCGCCGCAGCGGCACAGGGCGTAGTGGTCTCCGCTCCTCGGTCCGGGGCCGTCCGGGTTGTTGAGGCCGATGCCGCCGCGCACTTCGAGCGGGCCGTCCTTGGAAACGCGGATCTCGGGCTCGGAGAAGTAGATGTCGTGAAGCTTCCCTTCGAGCTTGTAGGCCAGCGCCCCGGAGGGGCAGTTGCGGATCGCGGCGATGATCGCCTCGCGGGTGTCCTTGTCGGGCTCCGGGATCCGCTCGTCCCCCTGCCAGCTGAAGAAGACGGCCTCGGCGCCGGCGACGCATTCCCCGGCGTGGCAGCAGCTGGCCGCGTCGTCGACGATGGTGATCTCAGCGCCGGCGAACTCGCGCGCCTCTCCTTCTCCGCTGCGTTCTCTGTTGCCGGAAAAGCCGACCTCCTTGTGGGTGCCGTCGCAGAACGGCTTGTCCTCCGACTGCCCGCAGCGGCACAGCGCCAGCACCCCCTTCTCCTTCGCCACCTCGGGGAACTCCACCGGGCGCCCCTCGGAATCGGTCAGTTTCTCCAGCCCCTTCACGAGGAACGGGGCGCTCTCCATTACGTCGATGGTCGGTTTTTCGTCTGCCATGAGTCCTTCTCCTGTCTGGTTTCTGCTTGTCGATCTAAGGTGTGGGTTGCGTCGGCGTGCACGATAAGGGCTGCCGCTTTCGGGCGCAATTCCAGCGGCGGTCCCCGGCGGGGGGAAGCCGGATAAACAGGCAACTCCGTTCAGGGGGCAGGTCTCACATACCCCAAACCTCGATCTCCGCTCCGCCATGCGACACCCGGCGGCTGTGAAACAGTTTGTCCTCCCAACGCCGCCCTTCCTGCCGGTCGAATATCACCAGGTGACCTGCCTCCGCCTTGCAGCGATCCATGTATTCCGCGGTCTGTTCCAGCCCCGCCCCGATAGTCTGCTCCAGGCTTTTGTGCAGCACTTTGCACTCGACGACGAAGCGGCGCGTCTGCTCGCCTTGCGGCCACACGATCAGCAGGTCCGTCCGCATCCGGCCCAACCCGTACTCCCGCTCGATGCGCCCGCCGCTGTTGACGATTCGCTGCAGAAACGCCTGCAACAGAAGTTGCGGACCGGCTTCCTTGTACTGGAACCGCTCCACCCAGTGCTCCGAGTGCTCGCGGAAGAACGCCTGAAAGGCCGACAGCAGCTTGCCAAGGTCCAGGCCGCCTGCCGCATCAACGTACCACGCTGCGTCCTGGGCCAACGTCGCCTGGGTGGTATAGGTAAGTTCCCGCGGAATGACTTCGCGGTACACCGGATTGGCGATGCGCACCGGGTCGTCGATGCTGACGAGGCCCAGGTCGCGGACGTACATCAAGTCGTCC
>JAPOZF010000131.1 GCA_026706165.1 Gemmatimonadota bacterium | reverse complement strand
AGGCTTTCCAGGACGGAAAGCCGCAACTCGCGCTGAAGATCATCCGTGATCTCGGTGCGATACAGTTCCTGATACTGACGCTGGTGGACCTGCAGCGCCCGCTCGAAATCGGCGAGCGCCACCTCGTCACCGTTGACCCTGGCCGCGAAAGTCGTCCCCATGATCGTGGGGTCGACACCCCAGAAGATGAACGCAATGGCGATGAGTCCGAGGATGATCCCCGCAACCCACCGACCCACACCCTCGCGAATTCTCTGGAGCATAGTTCACTCACGCCACGTTGTTGAGGAAAGAATAAGGACAGATCTACTTTCCATCGGGAAAATAAATCTGTCCTTGACGCATCTGGCGGAGTGGACGGGACTCGAACCCGCGACCCCCGGCGTGACAGGCCGGTATTCTAACCAGCTGAACTACCACTCCGGCTCTTGCTTGGTGGGTGCTGAGGGGATCGAACCCCCGACCTTCGCCTTGTAAGGGCGACGCTCTCCCGGCTGAGCTAAGCACCCCCTGGGACAGAGCCCCATGGGCAATCGCTCAGTTTACGGCATCCCTCAGGGCCTTGCCAGCCTTGAAGGCTGGGACGTTGCTGGCCTGAATCTGAATGGCCTCTCCCGTTCTGGGATTGCGCCCCGAACGCGCGGCGCGGCGCTTCACGCTAAACGTACCAAACCCCACGATCGAGACCTGTTCCCCCCCCTGCAAACTCGACGCAATGCCGCTCACCACCGCATTGACTGCTCGACCTGCATCGGCCTTTGAAAGATTGGCTGCAGCAGCCACTGCCTCGACGAGTTCTGCTTTGTTCATTCCGATCCCTTTGCGATAAAAAATGATGGAAACCCTGATTCAGCCCGGTGCCCGCACACGGACTATCGAGCGGTCGAACGGGCGGACACGTACTGGATCGTGGTCGGGTCTGCTACCCCAGCCGGGCCGATGTCGGCGAAACAGCGCATCGGCCCGATAGCGTAGGGGCGATCTTCCATCGCCGGATGACTCGGCCCGTACCACCGCAGCATGCAGTCGACCCCCAGCATCACTTCCACGCCACCGGTGATCCGTCCGTCCGGGGCACACGCCCCGAGCGGGTTCAGCCGTTCAGCCCGGGAAACAGTCATCCAGCTCCGACAGATACATCTCCCTGCGTGCCCGCCCTGCTCGCAATCCCGCGCCGGATCCGAAATCCGTCTTGCTTCAGCCGCACGACTGAATCAGCGATCTTCCCTAAATCCCAGACGCGCCAAGCGTGTCTGCCCACTTCAAGCCTGTCAGGAAGCCGCGCGCGCCCCGCGCGCATGGCCGCCGGGCAGGCGGCTTCATGACACCGGAAACTTATACAAGTGGGCTATTACGCTGTCAAATGCAATCTTCGGCCTAGTGCGGCAGCACGGCCCCGCCTTTCTCCGCCTCTTCGGGTTGCGTTTCCCGTTCGTCCGCCGTCGCCGCGTCGTCGCGTCGCAGTGCGGGTGAACGCTGCAGGGCCAGCTCGAAGACCTCGTCAATCCATTTGACCGGAAGGATGTTCAATTTGTCCTTGATGTTCTTCGGGATTTCGGCCAGATCCTTCTCGTTGTCCCCGGGGATCAATACCGTATCGATGCCGCCTCTGTGAGCGGCCAGCAGCTTCTCCTTCAAGCCGCCGATGGGCAGGACTTCGCCGCGTAGCGTGATCTCGCCGGTCATGGCCACATTCGATCGGGCCGGGATCCCGGTCAGCGCCGACACCAGCGCTGCACACATGCCGATGCCGGCGGAGGGTCCGTCCTTCGGCGTCGCGCCTTCCGGTACGTGGATGTGCACATCACTTTCCTGGTGAAACTGGTCATCGATGCCGAGCACGCCGGCCCGACTTCGGACGACCGTCATCGCAGCCTGGATTGATTCCTGCATGACATCGCCCAGCTGTCCGGTATGGATCAGCTTGCCCTTGCCCGCAACGATCGCCGATTCGATGGTGAGCAGCTCGCCCCCGACCTCAGTCCACGCCAGACCCGTGACCTGGCCGATGTGATCGTTGTCCTCCGCGCGGCCGTAACGGAAGCGCTGCACGCCGACGTACTTGCCGAGGTTGCGGTGGTTCACCCGCACGATGCCCTTTCGGGGCCTGAGCAACAGTTTCTTGACGACCTTGCGGCACACTTTCGCCAGTTCTCGCTCGAGATTTCTGACGCCCGCCTCGCGCGTGTAATAGCGCACGATGTCGAGAATGGCCGAGTCTGAGATCCTGAGCTCGGATGCCTCGATGCCGTTGTTCTTCATCTGTTTGGGAATCAGATAGCGCCTGGCAATGTTGAGCTTCTCGTCCTCGGTGTAACCGGGCAGTCGAATGACTTCCATTTGATCGAGCAGCGGCGGGGGGATGTTGAGCGTGTTGGCCGTACACACGAACATCACCTCGGACAGATCGAAATCCACTTCGAGGTAATGGTCATTGAACGTGGAGTTCTGCTCCGGATCGAGCACTTCCAACAGCGCGGAGGACGGGTCGCCGCGGAAGTCCATGGACATCTTGTCCACCTCGTCCAGCAGAAACAGCGGGTTGCGGACCTTGGCCTTGCCCATGTTCTGGACGATCTTGCCCGGCATCGAGCCGATATAGGTACGGCGGTGGCCGCGGATCTCCG
>JAPOZF010000013.1 GCA_026706165.1 Gemmatimonadota bacterium | reverse complement strand
AGGGTAGTGGGGGTATTCGACGCCGCCAGCGGCGACGCCTCCGTCCACACCACGTTCGTCGGTGACCGCTGGGGCAAGCGGCGAAGGGGGAGGCCAATTGACCGCGATTCGGCTCGCCCCTACACTCGTTTTATGTGACAAGGAGGCCAGAACGGTGGCACGACGGAAAAGAGAATCTCGGAGCAAAGAAGCTCTGTCTGACGATTTCGATCGGATTGCGAAACGGGTGATTCAGCGTGACCGAAACCGAACTCAACGAGAGCGCGCCAACTCAGACGTGGGGCGCCAGGACCTCAGGCGAGGGCGCCCCGCATCAACCGGCGGAACTGGAGCAGATTCGTAAAGTAGTTCGGGTACGTACGGCGGAGTGCGGCTAATGAGACAACAGACACCATCACGACGGCCACTTCCGGGCGTTCCCGGGACTCCATCTCTCGTTCCAAGTAGAAATCTGATACCTCGTCCGCGTCTCTGGCCCCGAACAACTTCCAGGTAGTCGTTTCTTTTTCGCGGTCCAATTCCAAGACGAGCCATCCCCCTCTCCGCGTCTTGAGCTGTTGCAGTTGGGCGGTTGCGGCGTGAAACGACCCAAGGCTTTCCTCGGCCCGTATCCGTCCAGCGAGGGTTCTCAATTCCTGTCGAAGTGAATCGGGGTCCCCAGGTGTACCCGGCACAGCAGGCAAGCCCTCGAGGCGCGCAATCCATGAACTCATCAGAACGAAGAACCGCCGCCAATCCTCTTCCCCGCCACCGGATTTCAGTCGCTTTCCTGTAAACGTATCGACGGTTTCCACGGCAGTCGCCCACTGGTGCTGAAGGCGCGTGCGGATCTGGATTTCAACATTGAGCTCGTCCAAGGTGTGTTCGCGTCCCCCTCGATAGCTGTAGATCAAGTGGAGACTGCGATACCCGGAAGGGCGCGGCTCCGCAAGGTAATTGTGGATCCGAACCAGTCGATGTTTGACCCGGCTCCCCATGAGTGAATTGGCAACCTGAAACGCGTCCTCCACGTTTGGAAGTACCGCTCGACACCCGGCGATGTCTTGCATCTCCGAAAGGCGGATACGGGACAGCCTCTGCAGTTTGTAAATGATGGACGGCAGGCGCTTGATGCGACCCGCGACAATTCCCTCCGACTTGGAACGCCGCCGCAAGTTGTTCCGAAAGGTCGTCAGCGGACCGGTGTGTAGCCTCCGCCACTGATTGATCAGTTGCGCCGCATCCAACCCTTCGGCCTCCAGAGGGACGTCACCCGGCAACCGCGCGAGGATCTCCCCAGCGCGGTCTATGTCGTCGTTTGAAAACTCGCTCGGCGGAATGCGATCCAACATGCAATCAACAAATACGCTTCCGTAGCCTGTCAGAACATCCCGGAGGGCCGCGAAGGTGCCATAATGTGCGCGGTACCTGATCGCCACGACAGCGTCCGTGACCGTACCAGAAGGAACCCATGAACTTCACCTTCACCCCTGAAAAGGAAAGCTCCGCCAGGAGCCACCCAGTTCGACGGAACGATCGGCAAGGCAAACTGCCAGCTGATGAAAGGGGGCGGATATCCTGGGGGCGACTTCGGATATCCTGCGGCACTGACGCTTCGAAGAAGCCCTTTGGCGGTTGCCCGGGACGGGCGGTCAGGGCTGTGACAGGACCTTGTCCGCCGGCAGGTCGACCATCTCCGACATCGGCCCGAACAGGTCGAGCACACCCTCCTTGTAGACGTCGCCGCTGAGGATGTCTACGATCCCCTGCTTGCACTCCGGGTAGCGCTTGAGGAACTCGGCGAAGCTGAACTCCCGGGTGTAAAAGGCATAGACCAGCTTGCGCACCGCCTCCATGCCGGAAACGAACCGGGGCCCGAACCTGCCGAGCTGGCGCGCCGACAGGTCGCCTCGGTCCAGCCCCTCGCAGATGGCGTCGGCCGCCATCTCCCCGGATTTCAGGGCGAAGAAGAGCCCCGAGGAGTAGATGGGGTCGATGAAGCCGAAGGCGTCCCCGACCAGCACCCAGCCGTCTCCTGAGATGCGGTCGGCGCGGTAGGAGAAGTCCCTGGTGACCTTTACGGGGAACAGCTGCCGGGCCGGGCGCAGCCGCTCCCGCAGCGGCTCGCAGAGCGCCAGCTCGGCGTCGAAAACCCGCTGCGCCCCGCCGTCGGCGCGGTCCCGCATCAGGTAGTCGAGCGATCCGACCACCCCGACGCTGACGCGGTCATCCGGCAGCGGGATGTACCAGAACCAGGAGTCCTGGTTGCGGGTGTGCAGGATCAGGGTGGCCCCCTCGTCGATCCCCCCGTCGCGGACGCCCCCCTCGAAATGGGTGTAGATCGAGGCTTTCTTCAGCTCGGGCTCGTCGCTTTTCAGCTCGAGCCGCCGCGCGATCAGGGCGCTCTGGCCGGTGGCGTCGACGATCACGCGCCCGCGGATCTGCTTCCTGGTTCCGTCCGGCATGCCGGCGACGACGCCGGCGGCGCGCCGACCCTCGAAGACCACTTCCCGCACCGGCACCCCTTCCTCCACCACGGCCCCCTTTTCGCGCGCGTTCTCCAGCATCAGCCGGTCGAACTCGCTGCGCAGCACCTGCCAGGTGACGGCGCTCTCGTGGTCGTTGCTCTCGAAGAAGTAGAAAGGGGCGGAG
>JAPOZF010000792.1 GCA_026706165.1 Gemmatimonadota bacterium | reverse complement strand
ATCTCCTCCGGCGTGGCGCCGGGATAGGCCATGGAGACTTCGATATGGTAGAAGGACTGGGTCGGCCAGGCTTCGCGCTCGATGGCGGTGAGCGACACCAGTCCCGCGGCGATGATGGCCCACATCAGCAGGTTGGCGGCGACGCCGTTGCCCGCCATGTAGGCGAGCGGTCCGGGCGGTTCCCCGTGGAAATCGTCGTTGGGACTCATGGCGAGGGGTCCGCCCCGGTCCTGACGAGCATGCCTTGGGTGGCGAACTGGATCCCGCCGGTGATCACCGCCCCGCCGCTTCCGAGGCTGCCGGTCGCGAATACCCGGTCGTCCGCCCGCTGCAGCACCCGTACCGGAACGATGCTCACGACTCCGCCCTCGTCGACCATCCAGACCTCGTCGCCGGCGCGCAGGGCAGCCCGCGGCACCTCGAAGTAGCCATCGAGCTCGAGGCCCTGGATTTCCACCTCGACGAACTCACCCACCAGCAACGGCGGGTTGCCCCCGGGGACACCTGCCCCGCCAGCCGGAACGCTCGCGGAAAACGGGTCCGGCACGCGCACGATCACGTCGATGGTGCGCGTCTGTTCGTCGAGGGACGCCTCGCCCCGATCGACGAAACCTTCCCAGGAAAAGCTCTCCCCGCCGTAGCGGGCGACCACCCGGGCGGCCACCTTCCGGTTCCCGTCCCCTGCCTCGAGTTGCCACAGCCCCGGGATCAGGGCGGCGTCGGCGTCGGACAGGGACACGACCACTTCCACGGGATCGGCGGCGAAAAGCCGCCCGACCGGCTGGCCGGGGCTGACGACCTGTCCCACGTCAACGGACTCCTCGCGCACGAAGCCGTCGAAGGGGGCCGTCACCCGGGTTCGGGACAGGGCGAGGTTCGCCTCGGCAAGGCGGGCTTCGTCGCGGTCCATGGCGGCGCGGGCGGCTTCGAGCTGGGGTTCTCTCAGAGTCAGGGGATTTGCCGCGGCCGATGCCGTATCTCCCCGGCTGCCGGAGTAAAGCTCGTACTGGGCGCGGGCGATGGCGGCCTGTTCCTCTTCCTGAAGCAGAGCCACCCGCCGGGCGGCGAGATTGGCCTTTGCTTCCCGCACTCGGTACTGGTATTCCGCTTCCTCGATTCGGAAGATCGCCTGGCCCTTCCCGACCCGGCCCCCGCTGCGGAATCCCGGATGCACCCAGACGACCTTGCCGCCGACCTGCGGAGTGATTGCGATCTCCGCGCTCGGCCTCACGGTACCCGCTCCGAATACCGGAATGGGACCGGCCCCGGCCTTGACCAGCCCGGTCTGCGCGAAAGGGACCGGCGGCGGCGGCTCGGTGCGGGCGGGCTCCGGCGCCAGCGAAACGAGAAAGGCCGCCAGGCCGACGGAGACCGCGATTATGGCGGCGGCAACGATTGAGCTGCGTATGCGGGACATGGGGGTTTACTCCGTGGAGGTCGGAAGAGAACGGGGCGGGGCGGCCGGGGCTGCTTCGCTCTGGCGGACGGTTTCCCCTTCGTCAGCGGTCCACGAACCTCCGAGCGCGCGGTGCAGGGCAAGACGGGCATAACCCAGGTCGCGCTCCGCGGCCGTCAGTGCGGACTGTGCGCCAAGGAGGGTGTGGGCCGCCGCCAGGAAAGCGTCGTAGTCCCCCACACCGGAGAGGTACCGCTGCTCCTGCAAGGCCGATTCGGCCCGGGCTTCTTCCGCCAGGGATGCGAGCAGCGAGTGGCGCCGGCGGCTGGCTTCCAGACCCGCAAGGGCGGCCTCGACCTCGCTTACCGCGGTCACCACCGGCCGCCCGTAAGCCGCGGCGGCTTCATTCAGCCGGGCCTCCGCGAGAGCGACATTGCCGCGAAGCCGCGCCCCCTGGAATACGGGGCCGAGCAGGTTCACGCTGAGATTGCGGAACCATTGATCGGGGTTGAACAACTCACCCGAGTCCGTGCTCTGCAGCCCGATGGAACCGGACAGGGACAGCCTCGGCAGCAGCTCGGCGCGGCGGGCCCCGACCGAGTAGCGCGCCGCCTCGACCCGCTGCCTGGCGGCGCTGACGTCGGGCCGCTGCACAAGGAGATCGGCCGGAATTCCCGCGGGAACAGGTTCGAGGGTTGGGGAAGGGTTCATGGATTCCGGCATCAGGTCCGCGAGTTCCGCGCGAAAACCTCCCAGAAGCACCCGGAGCCGCCCCTCCGCATCCGCCAGCACAGCTTCGATCTGCGGAAGCTCGGCTTGCGCGTTGCGCAGGTTCCGCCGGGCAATTCTGAGGGTGCTGACATCAGTCAGCCCGCGGCCGTAACGGGACCCCGCCAGCGACTCGCGGTGCTGAAGGATTTCCACGATTTCGCCGGCCAGCCCCTTCTGGCTGCGCAGGTTGACGATCTCCAGGTAGGTGCGCACGGTTTCGGCCAGCACACCCATGCGGGCAGCGAGGTAGTCGGACTCGGAGGCCAGCCGCTCGGCACCGGCGGCGCGCCCGTCGTTGCGGTTGCGGCCCCAGAAATCGAGCTCGTAGGCGAATTCGGTGCCGATGTGGTAGGTGGTCAGGCCGAGCCTGTCGGGGATGTCGATTCCGGATGCGCTCAGGGCGTCCGGGCCCAGGCCAACCTCTTCCAGTTGCGCGCCGATACCCGCATTGGCCGGTGTGTCGACGTCCGTGCCGCCGACCGA
>JAPOZF010000765.1 GCA_026706165.1 Gemmatimonadota bacterium | reverse complement strand
GGCGAATCGGGCAAATTCAACAGGAAGCGAAGACGCGTGGAGTCCTCGCGCGCATCTCCGAGGAAGACCACCATGACCTCACTCCACCCGATCTCCCTCAGGCGGGGCCTCCTTCTCGCCGCCGCGGCCCTCCTGCTCCCCCGCGCCGCATTCTCACAGGAGGGCCACACGGTCACGGCGACCGAAATCCGCGCCGACCGCGCCTCCCACTGGCGCGCCTGGGGAGTCGTCGGCGGCACCGTCGAAATCGCCCCCGACGGCTCGGTGAGCCCCCGGTTCCTGCGCAAGAACATCAACGCCGCCCTCGACGCCCTCGAGTTCTCCACCGAGGACACCCAGGGCGGCGTGCTCGTCGGTTCCAACCCCGCCGACGCCAACCTCGTCCTCGACGGCGACATGAGCACGAGCTGGGGTCCTGACCTCGAAGACCCGATGGACGACTGGTGGATCGAGCTGCACCTCGGACGCATCGTCGTGGTGCAGAAGATCGTGCTGCGTTTCGCCGGGGAAGGGGAGGGCGATCCCTTCCTGCAGTTCAAGGTCCGGGCCTGGCGCACGCCGACCTCGAGACTGGCGAGCGTCGGGTACCTCGACGGCACCGACGTGCCGAAGTTCTGGGAGTTGGGGCGGACCTTCAAGCCGAACAAGGCGGAGCGGGAGTTCGAGTTCTTCCCCGACCCCGAGTCGCAGAATCCCTTCATTGGATGGGAGTCGCAGATATCGGCAAACGACGCCTTCGTCGGCGACCCCCTCGACCGCATCCAGATCATCATCACCGACTCGGACTTCGACCGCGGCGCCGAGCTGCCCTCGGAAGCGGAATGGACAGCGCTCCCCGAGGGGCAGAGGGGGGCGGTCGACCACTACCGCAGCGAGCCGTCCGGCAGGGAGTCGAAGGTGAGCGAGGAGGAGTACTACGATATCGCCGAAGAGCGCCGCGGCTCCATCCGCTACCACCGGAAGGAGCGGCCGCGGCTGGCCGAGATCGAGGTCTGGACCGCGGGCGACAACATCATTCTCGGGGTCGTGGAGCGGGGGGGGTTCGTCAGCATGGAGGCGAACGCGGGCGACGCCAAGGACATCGGCTCCACCGCCTCGGACGGCCGCTACTCGACCGGTTTCACGGGAACGATCTTCGGCGGATTGATATACGACATCTTCATAGACCTGGGGACCATCTACTGGCTCGACACCCTGCACTTCCTCAACGACGGCAAGAGCGGGTTCGAGCACATGGCCGTCGACGTCTCCACAGGGCAGAGGGCCCCCGACGGCAGCATCAAGTGGACGAGGGTGGCCGGCAGCGTCGACGACGTGCGCCTGATCCAGCAGGGGCGCGCCTCGTACAAGTTCCGCGAGTTCCGGATCGACCCGGTCCGCGCCCGCTACGTCAGGGCGCCGTTCGGAATGCCGGTGTACACGGGCACGCAGTCGACCACGGGAGCCCGCTTCATCACGCTGACGGAGCTGCTGCTCTACGGCGAGGGCTACGTCCCCGAAGTCCTGCTGACCTCCGACCTGGTTCTCCTGGGGGGCACCAAGAACCTCGTTTCCATCGACTGGGACGCCGAAACCCCCCCGGGTACCGCCGTTCAGCTGCAGACCCGGTCCGGCAACAGCCTGGATGAGATCTTCACCTACCACGACGCCAACGGCAACGTCGTCACCGAGTCCCGGTACAACAAGCTGCCGAAGTCGAAGAAGGGAGAGATCACGAGCTTCTTCAAACCGGGAGGGGACTGGAGCCCCTGGAGCACACCCTACCAGGAGCAGGGGGCGCAGATAAGGTCCCCGAGCCCCCGCCAGTACATGCAGATCAGGGCGGCCCTGCAGTCCGAGGATCAGTACGCCGCCCCGACCCTGCACGCGGTCACCGTCGACGTAACCGATCCGCTGGCGAGCAGGCTGATCGGCGAGATCTGGCCGGTCGCCATCGACTCCCTCGGGCGCCCGAGCGACCTGTCGTTCTTCATCCGCCCGTGGTTCACCGAGACAGGCCAGGGGTTCGACGAGGTGCGCATCGAGGCGACCGGGGAAACCTCGCTCGAGCTGGTCGGAGCCCTGACCGGAAGCGACGGCGACTTTGAGAACGGGGCCGCCGCTCTCCTTCCCGCCGCCGACCTGGAGGTCATGGAGTCGGAGCCGGGCACCCTGTGGTTCCGCCTGCCCGAGGCGGTCGGCAGCGGCGTCGATCTCGTCGAGGTCCGCTTCCGCGCCACGCCCTACAACACCAGCACTTCGTTCCAGGCCCTCGGGCAGGATTCCGGCACCCCGGGCTTCTGGCAGCGCGTCGACGTCGGCGACGCCACCGAGCTCGTCGACAGCCAGTCGACGACGGTGCTGGCGATATCCGGCAACCGGGTGCTTCACGATCTGGCCTCCCCTGCGGTGCTGACTCCGAACGGAGACGGCGTCAACGACGAGGCCACCTTCGCGTTCAGCATCTCCCGCATCAGCTCCGGGGAGGCGGTGTCGCTGAGGATCTACGACCTGTCCGGCGGTCTCGTCGGCGAGTTCTCCGAGGAGCGGCAGGACCCGCGGGGAAGCTGGGAGATGGCCTGGAACGGCCGCGACGGCAGCGGCAACCTCGTGCCCCCCGGGATCTACATCGCCTCGGTGGAGGTGGCGGCCCAGTCCGCCTCGGCCACCGGCAC
>JAPOZF010000060.1 GCA_026706165.1 Gemmatimonadota bacterium | reverse complement strand
CCATGTTCAGGTCGTTGCGCAGCTTCATTTCGCCGTTGGCGTCCAGGGAGAAAGTGCGCTGCACGTTGGGCACCGCCGTGAAGGCCCCGACCCCCCCGTGGACCCTGAACTTGTCGTCGACCGGCCAGGTCAGCTCGTCGATCGATCTCCGGTAGGTGCGGAAATCCTCCAGCACGTTGAAGCGCATTCGGAAGTAGTGCGGAACGACCGCGTCGCCGACGATGTCGACCGCGTGCGTTGGAGTCGACCAGTGCTCCCAGTGCGAGGCGCTGTTGACGCTGATCAACTCATTGCTGACCTCCGCCCCCCGGGTCTCCACCTGAGCCGGGGCGGGCCGGGCAGCTGCGAGCACCGCAAGGCTGCAGAGACCCGCGAGGAGCATGCGGGGATGCATTCCGTCATGTCGTTTCATGCCAGTATCCACCAACTGGAGCGTCAACCCGCCAGGAGGCTGTCCGGCAGGGCGCCCCTGAGATTCCCTTCGTGGACGACGACTTCGGCCTCGTATTTTTCGCGCAGGCTGTTTACCAACCTGTCGAGCTCCTTCGCCTCCTTCTCCCGCAGCAGCAGTTGGCGGGCCCTGTTCCGGGCCCGCTCGTACGGCTTCACCCCTTCGGGTATCCGCTCGGAAACACGGAAGACGGAGAACCCTTCCTCCACCTGCACCGGTCCGGTCCACTCCCCCGCGGAGGCCTCGTCGATTGCGGCCATGAGTAGGGGATAAACCAGGGCGTCCCGTGGGTGGAAGTGGTATTGGCCCTCGTTTTCGACGGCGTCCGACCTCATGCTGCGGGAAACGAGGTTCTCGAAAGGCTCTCCGTCCAGCAGTTCCTGCTTGCACCCGGCGGCCTCTGCCGCACTGGGCAGCAACAGCTCTTCGACCGAGGTGTAGGGTTCTATGCGGAACATCCCGGGGTTGGCATCGTAGTAGGCACGGATGTCCGCCTCCGACAGCTCGATCTCCTCCATGGCGAGGGCCCTGAGCCGGCCGGCGAGAACGTTGATGCGGACGCGTTCCCGGTACTCGGCGATGTCGGGCCTGTCGTAGTAGCCGGCCTCGCGCGCCGCCCGCCGTATGAGGTAAGGGCGCAGAACCGCCCCGTTGAACGCCGCCGCCGCGTCGGCGCTGTCGGCGAAGGCGCGGCGGAGATTCCCGGCCCGCAGGGTCTCGTTCGCCTCGGCAACGCCGATTGCTCCTTCGTCGTGGAGGTACAGGGCGGTGGTGCTGACGGGCAGATCCTCCGTCTGCCGGCGGCCGTAGGCCTCGATCAGTTCCTGGAGGCCTGCCGCATTCAGGCGTGCCTCGAAGGATTCCTGCAGGCGTTCCAAGTGCTGCCGTTCCGCCCGCGTCCGGCGCTCCGTCTGCAGGAGAGTCTCTATGAAAACCCGGTGCCTGGCGAAGGGAACGCCGCGTTCGTCGGTGAAGCGGAATATCTGCCAGGCGCCCCTTCCGGCGGGGACCGGCGGCGACACCTTCCCCGCGGGAAGGCTGCGAAACAGATCGGGAGGGAGGTTGAGTCTGTCGATCGTCCTCGGGCCGACGTAGCCCAACTCGCCCCCCTGGGCTGCCGAACGGGAGTCGAGTGAGTACTGACTCGCAACTTCCTCGAAAGAACGGCCCCCGGACAGTGCTGCAAGCACGCTGTCCATGGTTGCCCGGCCGGCAACCAGGACGGCGCTGCACAGGCGCTCGCGGCCGAACCCCTCCTGCTCGAACCGGGCCCTGGCGTCCGCCTCGGTGACCGGGGGTCCTGAAGGAATCTCCGCTGCCAGATACAACCGGCGAACCTGTTTGTCCACGGCTTCGCGGATCTCCGCCTGCACTTCCTCCAGGGATTCCAGAGCCCGGTTTTCCGCTTCGAGAAGCATCAGGCGTCCGTCGACCATCACCTGCAGGTAGTGGCGGCGCGCTTCGTCGCCGGCGGCGTCCGGCCGCTGCCCCGGCAGCAGGTCGGCGACCAGGCTTCGCAGGGCGCCGGCCTCGATGCGATACCTCCCGACCTCCGCGACGACGTCCCTGTCCGGGTGCCCGCAGGACATCACCTGCAACCAGACGATCCCGACCAAAAACGGGATGCGGTTCATGAACCTTTTGCCGGTGTGGCTTCCGTCCCGCACTGTCGATGTCATGTCATTGCCTTCGATCGCCAAGGGCCTGAAGATATCGATAGCCATCCGCCTGCTCAATGAGATTCTGGCCGGCTGTTGAAGAGTTGGAAACGGCATACTGAATCAGGTTTCGAATCCGGCCCCGGGCGGATGGAAAACAGGATTGTCCCCCCCCGCGGTATTGAGTTTCTTAATGGGAACCGCGACGTCCCCTTAATTGCTACACGGCAGCCGAGGGAGGCCGGAAGTGAACGACCTGTTCACACCAATCGGAAACATGGCGGTCGCAGCAGTTGTCTTCTGGGGTGCCGCCGATGCCCTGGCCCGCACCGAATACCGCCTCGGCGGGGAGGACGGGAATCCCTGGGAAGCGGCGACGAGCCCGGCCGAGGCGGGAGAGTACTTCATTCTCGGCAGCGGGGGAGACATCGAGCGCCGGGTGACGGTGGGAATAACACCGTTCGGCCAGGCCGGCGGCGACGGGATCGACATCCGGGCCAACACCATCGAGCCCTGGTTCCTCGACGGCAGCGTCAACGTTGCGGTC
>JAPOZF010000644.1 GCA_026706165.1 Gemmatimonadota bacterium | reverse complement strand
GCGGCAGCGACCGGGGCGGCGTAGGAGGGGACGTTCGAGGGGGCGTCGAGGCCGTGCAGGCGCTCCAGGGAACGCATGGAGTCGGTGCTTCCCGGCTGGTCGGGGTCGTGGCGGACATAGACGGCGGTGCCGTCGGCGTAGCGCACCCGCACCAGGAAACGCCCCCGGTTCATCGGCTGCTGCGATGCGCACTTCTCCAGCCTTTCGCGGTCGAGAGTGACCCCGAGACCCGGCCCTTCCGGCACCTGCACGGTTCCGCCGACCACCGGCATCTCTTCGGCGGTGACGTCCTCCTTCCAAAGGTGGCAGAGGTCGACGTGGTCGATGGTCGCCGCGGGAAAGACCGCGGCCTGGTGGGCGAGGAAGGCCTGATTGATGACGCCTCCGGCGTTCTGCAGCATCAGCGGTGTGCGCGTCATCTCGGCCACCGCCGCGAGCCTTGCGGCGCTCCCCACCGGGGCGTGGCCGCTCATGAAGCCGTCGCAGATCTTCCGGACCATGAACTCGGCGGGCCCGTGGTGGGTGATGATCGGCAGCTTGCACTTCTCCTTGAGCAGGCGGTAGCCGTCCTCGTCCCCCGGGTCCATCGGGTCCTCGATTCTGCCGGCCACGGGAAAGCGTTCGAGCTCCAGCAGGATCGGGCAGATGGTGTAGAAGGAGAGGTTGGCGTTGAAGTCGTAGTGGACGCGGAACCCTTCCGGGGCCGCCTCCTGCATGGCCGCGGTCTGGTCGAGGACGTTCTGCACCTGGTCGAGGTGGAACTTGATCCAGCGGTAGCCGGCGGCCGCGGCGCGGCGCACCTCCTCGGCCATGTCGGCCGGGGGCCGGGCAACCGTCCAGGCCGCCACCGGCACCCAGGACCGCACCCTCGGCCCGATCAGCTTCCAGGCCGGCACCCCCAGCATCTTCCCCATCAGGTCGTAGGTGGCCATGCAGATCCGCAGGTCGACCTGGGAGTTGATCCAGTCGAACGGGTCGGTGCCGACGTAGCGGCGGCGCAGCGCCTCGACGTCGGCGCCCAGGCCCCACTGCTCCCCCAGACCCTCCAGGCCGTCACCGGTGCGAACGATGAAAACGGTGCGCCCCTGGCTCTGGCGGCCGTGGGTGCGCGCCAGGTAGAGGCCGTTGAAGTCCTGGTATTCCGGGTAGATTTCGAAGGCTTCGATCTCGGTTATCCTGGCCATGCTCCCCTCCTGTCGATGCGGGGTAACCTACGACCCCCGGAATTCACCGTCTACGCGGTGCAGGCATGGGGCGATCCGTTCTTGACAGCTCTCGGGGGCGCTACCAACTTGCCGGGGTTGCCCGAAACTTCAGCGGCGCCGGGCTGAAAACCCGGCTGTTCCGCCGCCCATCTTTCGCAAAGAAATCGAAAAGGAACACAGGTTTGAAAACGTTCGGATCCGGCGATCACACCTACAGGGCGGTCGAAGGCTGGGGCCGCGGACCCGAAGGCTGGGACTTCGGCATCGTCTCGTCGATGGCCACCGACTCCGAGGACAACGTCTACGTCATCGACCGCGAGCCGAATCCCGCCATCGTCGTCCTCGACCGGAACGGCAGGCTGCTTGCCACCTGGGGCCAGGATTTCTTCAAGGTCCCCCACTCGATATGGATCGGCGGGGACCGCGTCTACATCACTGACTGCACCCTGCACACCGCCACCATCCACACCTTGCAGGGAGAGCTGCTGCAGACCCTGGGTACCCCCGGAGAACCCGGGGAGCCGGGCAAGCCGTTCAACTCCCCCACCTGGATGGTCCCCGGCAATCACGACGACCTCTACGTCACCGACGGGTACCGGCAGAACTACGTGCACCGGTTCTCCGCCGCCGGCGAGCTGCTGTGCACCTGGGGCGGCGACGGCACCGGGCCGGGTCAGTTCGACACCCCGCACTGCGTCCGCGTCGACAGGAACGACCGCGTCCTCGTCCTCGACCGCAGCAACTCCCGGGTCCAGATATTCGACGCCGGGGGCGGTTTCCTGGAGGCCTGGACCCACCTGTTTCCGGGCAACGATCTCTTCATCGACGGCGACGACACCGTCTACCTCGCCGAATCGGAGAAGCGGATCAGCATCCTCGACCTCGGGGGTGCCATCGTCTGCCAGTGGGGCGAGGAAGGGGAAGAGCCGGGGCAGATCGTCGACTCCCCGCACGGCATCTGGGTCGACTCGCGCGGCGACATCTACATGTGCGAGGTCCCCTGGACGCCGAACCGGCTGACCAAGTACGAACGCGTGAGATAAGCGGAGGCCGTATCGATGAAGCGCATGCAATGGCTGGCTGCCTGGACCGCGGTCGCCTGCACGGCCTCGGCGAGCGGGGCGCTGACCCTGTTCCGCGTGGGGGGCGAGGGTCTGCCGGAGCCGGAGCTGGAAGTTCCCTTCGAGTTCGTCCAGCTCTCCTGGGAAGAGCCGGACGCCAACCGCTTCGGCGACGAAATCAGCCTCGACCGCCGGCCGGAGTTGATTACACCGGAGGTGAGCGACCCCGGGGTGAACCTGTCCCCCACCATGCTGCAGGGCAACCTGGTCTTCCTGGCGGGAGGGGATTGGGCGATTCCGGAACGGGTGCCGGGATGGATGGACGTGCGCTTTTCGGTGCGCATGGCCGACGAGGACAGCGAGTCCTACTACACCGATCACAACAGCATGATCTACA
>JAPOZF010000085.1 GCA_026706165.1 Gemmatimonadota bacterium | reverse complement strand
GAAGAGCAGAAAGAGGCGATGGCCTGGCTGGTGCACACGGTTCAGGGCAGGACCGGTGTTCCGGTCTCCGTCGATTCCTCCAACGTCGAGACCATCGCCACCGGCCTGGAGGCGTGCGACCAATCGAAGGGCAGGCCGCTGCTCAACTCCGCCTCGCTGGAGCGCATCGAGGCCCTCGATCTCGCCGTCGAGCACGGCGCCGGCGTCATCGTCACCGGGGCAGGAGATTCCGGGATGCCGGAGAGCGCCGGGGAGCGCATCGACAATGCCTCGCGCATGGTGGATGCGGCTTTCGAGAGAGGGATCGCCGACAGCGACATCTACATCGACCCGCTGATCTTCCCGATCTCGGTGGACGGCCGCTTCGGGATCCACAGCTTCGACGCCATCCGCGGCCTGCGCGAGAAGTACGGCCCCCGCATCCATATCACCGGGGGGATGAGCAACGTCTCCTTCGGCATCCCGAGCCGCAAGTGGATCAACGACGTCTTCATGGTCCTCGCGGTCGAGGCCGGGGCCGACAGCGGCATCATAGATCCGGTGACCAGCCGGCCGGACAAGGTGTTCGCCCTCGACCGCGGCTCGCGTCCCTACCGGCTGGCCGAGGAGGTGCTGATGGGCCGGGACGAGCACTGCGCCGGGTACATCCGAGCCTGGCGCCAGGGGGAACTGGGAGACGGCGGCCCCCGGCGGCGCCGGCCGCGGCCGGGGAAATGAAACCGCTTCTCGAGCGCCTGGAGGAAGGCCCCCTGCTCTACGACGGGGCCTTCGGCACCGAGCTGTTCGCCCGCGGCATCGAGCTGCCGAACAGCGCCGTGGCCAACCAGTTGCACCCCGACGCCGTCGTCGACATCCACCGCAGCTACATCGAGGCGGGCTCCGGGATGATCCACGCCAACACCTTTGTCGGCTCGCCGCTCCACCTCGAGATGGCCGATCCCGATGCCGACGCGGGCCGCATCGCCGCCCTCGCCGCGGCCCACGCCCGCCGCGCCGTCGCCGAGTCGGGGCGGGACGTCTACGTCGCCGGAAGCATCGGCCCTTCCCCGGGCGCCATCGAGGCGGATGCCGGCGACACCGATTTCGGCATTCCGGACGCCAAGGTCCGCGACGCCCACCAGCGGGTCGCCGAAGCCCTGGCCGAGGGCGGGGTCGACCTCTTCGTCATCGAAACGATGTTCTCCGCCAACGAAGCGGCGATGGCCGTCGACGTCGCTCGCCGCTTCGGGCTTCCGGTCGCCCTCTGCCTGACCTACAAGTACACCCGGGACCGCACCACCCGGGAGATCGTCTACCGGACCGACTGGGGCCACTCCGCGGAGGATTTGCTCGAGATCCTCGCCTCGGGGGAGCACTCCGGCGGCGACGACCTGCTCGAATCCGTCGACCTTCTCGGGCTGAACTGCGGGGCCGAGCAGCGCCGCCGCGAGCACACCGGCATGCCCTACGCCCTGCTCGGAATCGAGCAGCTCAACGCGGCGATGGACGCCCGCGGCATGGTCCGCAAGAAGACGATCGCCTACCCGAACGCCGGCATGCCCCGGCTCGACGAGCAGCAGCGCACCGTGTACTCGCAGACCCCGGAAGAGATGGCGGGGGAGGTCCCCGCCCTGCTCGCGGCCGGGGCCGCGGTCGTCGGAGGGTGCTGCGGGACCGGACCGGAACATATCCGCGGGTTCGCCGCGGCCATGGACGGCGCCGGACCCCAGGGGCAGGAGGAATAGCATGGCCCAATACCAGATCCTCTACTGGCAGGACATTCCCGCCCAGGTCCGCGTCTTCGACGGGCGCCGGCCGCTGTCGCGGAAGATGCCCGACCGCTTCCAGGAGGCAATCGACCGGACCGCGATGGAACAGGGGCTGGAGGGAACCGACGACTACCTCGAGCAGTGGAGCTGGACCGCCAGGCAGGAGCGGCCCGGCAGCCCGCAGGAAGTGCTGGAGACGCTTCTGGAAGAGCTCGAGGAGGAGTACGACCGCAGGGAATCATGAGCACCTGTCCCAAGACCTACGACGTCATAGTCGTCGGGGGCGGCCACGCCGGCACCGAGGCGGCCCTCGCCGCCGCCCGCATGGGGGCGGAGACCCTGCTGCTGACCATGAACCTCGACACGGTGGCGCAGATGTCGTGCAACCCCGCCATCGGCGGCATCGGCAAGGGACACATGGTGGTGGAGATCGACGCCCTCGGAGGCGCCATGGCCCTCAACACCGACCGCACGGGGATCCAGTTCCGCCGCCTCAACACCAGCCGCGGCCCCGCGGTGCGCGCCTGCCGCGCCCAGTGCGACAAGAAGGCCTACCACCTCGAAATGAAGTACACCTGCGAGGCGCAGGAACGCCTCGATCTGCGCCAGGGCATGATGGAGAGCCTGGTCGTCGAACAGGGCCGGGTCAGGGGGGTCGGCGTCAAGGGGGGGATTCTCTACCCGGGACGCACCGTCGTGCTGACGACCGGCACCTTCCTCAAGGGCAGGATCCACGTCGGCGACTTCAGCTACAGCTCGGGCCGCGCCGGGGAGGCGGCCGCGGACAAGGCCTCGGAGGGGCTCGCATCCCTCGGGTTCGAGATCGGCCGCCTCAAGACCGGCACGCCGCCGCGGGTCAACGGGCGCAGCATCGACTTCGATTCCCTCGAGAGGCAGCCGGGCGACGACCCGCCGCGGATGT
>JAPOZF010000140.1 GCA_026706165.1 Gemmatimonadota bacterium | reverse complement strand
GACACGGGAACCCGTCTCGGGGTACGCCGCGGGGGGGAGGTGAGCTTCGAACCCTACGGCCCCGGCGTCCTGTTCGGGGCTCTCGACCCGGCCGTGAAGAGATGGTACGTGCCCCAGGAGCTGTTCAACGACTTCGGCTGGAACCAGTGGGAGTACACCAACTACGCCCGCCGGCAGTTCCAGCGCTACGTCGACTCCGACATCGAGGGGGACTACTACTACGACGTCTACGGCCGCTTCCTGACCAAGGGCTGGCTGCTGTTCAACTGGACGGTGTCCGAGCCCGAGGCCGCCGGCAGCCGGCTGTTGAAGACGGGGCAGTTCAGCCAGTGGTTCAGCAACCTCGTGGTCGCCTCGGACTCGAAGGGCCAGTACTTCGCCGCGGCGACGGTGGGCAACCAGATCCGCACCACCCTGACGCCGCTGACCTTCTCCAAGCCGCTTTTCGACGGCATCCAGATGGACATGGCCTCCGACAAGTACAGGGTCACCGCCATCGCCTCGCGGCCGAGCGGCTTTCGCAGCCTCGCCGGCGCCCCCAACGAGAGGTCGAACGTCACCAACCTCCTCGGCGGCCGGGCGGCGGCGCAGATCGGGGACTTCGTCGAGCTCGGCGTTACCTACGTCAACGCCTTCAACGCCCGCACCCGCGGCCAGGCGTTCCAGGGCAATCCCTTCCGCGGGGCCCTCACGGAGGCCCAGAACGCCGACATCACCCAGGTGCAGATCCGCCTGAGCGACGACTCCCCCCAGGACCCGGCGGGGGCGGCCTTCTTCCTCGAAGAGGTGATCATCACCGACAAGGACGGCAACAGGATCTCCAACCGCCGGCGCCTCGAGCAGAAGGACGGCAGCCTGAGCCCCGTGCTCGAGTACTCTCCCATCATCGAGGGGGGCTTCCAGCGCGAGGGTTTCCGCACCGCCGACGGCCGCGAGACGATCACCCTGCGCTACGAGTTCGACGGACCCGACTACCGGGCCGCGGGGGTAGGGCCCCAGCCGGCGGAGATCGCCGCGGTCGAGTTCCGCCTGCTGCTGGCCAACGACTACCGCATCGACGTCACCTCGAACAACCAGACCAACCAGCTCAACCAGCCGGTGTTCCTGTCCGAGGGCATGCCGGAACGGACCATACGGGCTCCGGGCAACGTCAGGGACGGCTCCAACCAGCGCTTCGTCCGCATCGAGTACGGGCTGCCCACGGCCAACGAGATCTACGGCTTCACCCTCGAGTCGACGGGCGCCCTGGGTTTCGACGTCAACGCCGAGTGGGCCCGCAACCGGCGGCACAAGCGGTTTCCGAGGTTCGCCGAGAACGACGCGACGAAGAACCTCCACGCGGTGGAGGAATCCGACGCCTGGATGATCAACGTATCGCGGCAGTCGTACCCGTTCTTCCTCTTCGGCGAGGCGTACAGCATGGCCCCGGACTACAGCACCAGCTCGTACCTCGCCAGCCAGCGCGGCGACACCGGCCCGGTGGACTACGACTCGCAGTCGCAGGGGGTGTTCGAGCTGGTCGACGACAACGACGACCAGGACCGCCTCCCCGACTGGCAGCGGGTGGGATCCGGCCTCTCCGCCGACCGCTTCGTGTTCCCGGGCTGGGACGAGAACAACGACTTCATCGCCGACTTCAACCAGAACAACGTCGACATCGTGCGGCCCAACCTGAAGCCGGACTGGGAGGAGCCCTTCCTGCGCTACAACGTCGACCGGCCCGAGTACCTGTTCGGAGTCGACATGAACAACAACGGCGTCGCCGACCGCTTCGAGAACGACGACGAGCCCGACTACCCGTACAAGCGGGACCGCCGCGGCTTCAACGTCTACGGGGGCGCCTTCCTCGGACCCTGGACGCGGCTGACCGTGGGCCGCCTGGACGAGAGGCAGCTCGCCGACGACCGCGCCAACGAGTCGACCTACGCCCTGCTGACCTACGAGCGCGACTTCGCCGGCGCCGGGCAGGTGCGCGTCTTCGAGAACCTGCGCCGCGTCAGGGACGACATAAAGGACAACCTGCTGGTCTGGCACATCGCCGACGGCATCGCCGGCGAGATCGTCCCCCGCGTCGACCCGCTGCCGATGCGCGACGCCTGGGCCAACACCCTGTACGCCCAGTTCGATCTCGGGCGCTGGGAGACGCTGAACTTCACCACCAAGGTCAAGCACGAGTTCATCCGCCAGGTCGGCTTCGAGGAGTTCCGCGCCGAAAACAGGGTGCTCGCCAGCGAGGACGTGCGCGAAACCGCGAGCTTCTTCGGCCTCGTCAACAAGGTGGACTACACCCGGGAGTACGGCGGCCTGCTGGTTCAGCCCCGCTGGAAAAGCGAGTTCCAGCGCAGCGCGCCCTCCCTGAAGGAGAGCCAGTTCGAGCGCGCGACGACGGAGCTGCGGGAGTCGGTTTTCCTGATCGTCCGCATGCCGGTCCTGTCGCGCAGCTCGGTGCAGCTCGGGGCCGAGTACCTGTGGATGAAACAGTTCCGGGACAGCGCCCGGAACACCCTGGCCGGCTCGCCTCGCAGCGAACTGGTCGGCGCCCTGCAGGTGCTCAACCGCACCCCTTACCAGGGGTACGAGATCTTCACCGAGTACGGGCTGCGCGTTTCGAGGATCGACATCGAGTTCCTCGAAGGAGCGCGCACCGAGACGTTCCTCTTCTTCGCCATGTAC
>JAPOZF010000655.1 GCA_026706165.1 Gemmatimonadota bacterium | reverse complement strand
CTCGCCCTGGCGCGGGCGGTGATCGCCAACGGTCAGGACGAGCTCAACGCCCTGCTGGCCGCCGGGGCGCGCGAGCACGGTTTCTCCGGTCCGCTCGTTGCGCTGATCGACAATCCCAACCGGCGCGCCGCCATGCAGCTGGCCGGGGCGACCGCGGCGTTCACGCCGACGCACCTGCTGGCCGGAGCCCTGGCGGTTCGGGCAAGCAGCAGGATCAGCCCGCGCGTGACCGGGGCCCAGGCCCTGGAGGGACTGCTCGAGATCGCCGAGATCCGGGTGCAGGAGGGGGGTCCCCTCGCCGACAGGACCCTGTCCGAGGCCGGGATCCACACGCGGACCGGGGCCCACATCGTCGGCCGCTGGGCCGGAGATCTCCTCGATTCGCCGCCTCCTGCGGACCGCCCCCTCGAGCCGGGGACGATCCTGGTCGCCGCCGGGAGTCCGGCGAGCATCCGCCGCCTCGGTGAGATCAGCCGGCCGATCGCCGCCGAAGGCCCCATCGTCGTCGCCGGCGCCGGGGAGGTGGGGAGGAACCTCGTCGGGATGCTGGCAGATGCCGGCGAGGAGGTGCGCGTCATCGCCGAGACCGAGGGTCCCGGAGTCATCGTCGTCGGCGACGTCCTCGACACGCGGGTGCTCGATCGCGCCGGAGTCGCCGAAGCCAGGGTGGTGGTGCTGACCGCGGCCAGCGACAGCGCCGCCCTGCTGGCGGCCCGGGTGATAAGGGATCACGCCCCGGAGGTGCCGATCATCGCCAGCGCCCTGCTGGGCGAGAACGCCGGCCGCATCCAGCAGGCCGGGGCGGACTTCGCCCTGTCGGTGAGCCAGGTTTCGGCCCAGCTGCTGTCGCGCTACGTCCTCGGCGAGGTCGTCTCCCACCAGCCCCGCATCCGGCTGGCGCGGAAGGAGGTCGGGGAGCTGGCGGGGCAGGAGCTGTCGCGGACCCGGATCCGCGAGCGCACCGGCTGCTCCGTCGTCGCCGTCGAGCGCGGCGGCGAGGTGGTCATGGAGTTCCCCCCCTCGTTCCGGCTCGCCGAAGGGGACGCGATCTACGTCTGCGGGACCGCCGCGGCTTTCGAGTTGTACCGCGAGGCCTTCCCCTCCGATTGACACAGAGGCCCGCCGACTGAAGTGGGCACTGCAAATTCAGTATATTGCTGTCTGCAAAACCGCACCCTGGAGAGGACATCCCAGAGAATACGAAACCCCTGTTGTAGCAGATTGAGGAGAATCAAGGAACGGGATGAAAGCATCAATTGCCGGAATGGACATCGAATATCAGGCCGACTTCGACGTCCCGTTGTTCGATGTGATACCCAAAGCACCGGAACTTCAAGCACGCATCTATGCCGGCGTAAGGAAACTCTATCCCTACGCGTTGAACACGGACGACATATATGTTGCTACAAGTGGGATGCAGTCAGACACCGGGCTGCGGATCAAGATGTTTGGCGGCAACGCATCGATCAACCTGACCCCGGTGCGCCTTGCCCTGGATTTTTCCAATCTGAACGCGAACGACGTCGAAATCTGCAAGAATTGCATTGATGTGATCACGGTGATTCTGAAAGATACATGCTCCAGTGCGGCCATTCCCGGTGAGACGGTCAGCATCTTTCTCAAATTGAAGGGGGAAGGGGATGCCAGCGGACACCTTGGGAAAATTTGTGCTGCGAATGTCCGTATGGATCCGTTCCAGTTTGGGGCAACGGAGGAGCATCCTGTCGTCGCCATTGAACTCGGCAACCCGATGGATGGCTGGAGATCGTCGATCAGGATCACCGCTGACCAGAACGGATTTACGATTTTCTGCCAAAGCCAGTATGGCAGCAGAAAAGATTCGGTCAGTGATCGCATTGATGCGCAGTATCGTCTGATAGGTGGAATACTGTCACGAATTCAGGTGGAAATAACATGACGATTGCAACAGAAGTTTTGGGACCGGCCCATGGAGGGGGTCTTTTGATGTCGAAGTCCGGGTACACCGGGTCGTCAAAGATCGGTTCCGACAATTCCCACGCCATACATTCGATCTACCCTTACCAGCGAAATCCGAATCTTGTTTTTCCATTCTTCGCCAGCGGTTTTTCTGCGTATGAGTGGAGTTTGGGACTTGACGCAGGTCACTCTCCAGTCCCCGAACTCGACGTTGCGAGTTGGGAATCGCTTACCTCCGGGGCGAATCGGGTCAGCGGACCCGTTCAGTTTGTACTGAAGCTGCTCGATAACTGGCGCTTGAGCAGAGACGATGCGGTCCCGCTTCTGGGGTTCGATCAGGCGGACAACGGTTTCGTGAAAGCTGTTCTGACAGGAGCGGCAGACCTGCACGGCCGGGATGTTCGCGATCGAATCGCCCATCTTTTCCACATCAGAGGAACGCTGTCATCGCTCTTTCGGGATTTGGATGTCGAAAACCAATGGTTGCGCGAATCGCACGTTTTGCTGGAGGACCAAGAGCCATTGAATCTGCTGCTGGGCGGTTCCATGGAAGACCTTCTTCTGGTGAAGGAGTACGTGGATGCTGCCGCAGGAAGATGACGTGCCGCACTCGGGAAAACCGGCTGACAATCTGCTTGACCAAATTCCTTCCGCGCGAAACCAGCGGCAGATATACCGATTGGCCAGCTTGCCTCGGGATGAGGAATTACTTGCAGATCTGGGATTGGATGAAGTTGG
>JAPOZF010000473.1:1348-2676 GCA_026706165.1 Gemmatimonadota bacterium | reverse complement strand
AAGATGCGCAACCACATCGGCTGGCTGTTCATCTCCTCGATCCTGATCAACATCTGACGACAAAGGGAGATCGCATCGGTGTCGAATTCCGCCAAAATATAGCATAAGCGTCAGATATTACAACACTTTTTTATCAGGTTCGGTTCCCGTGGATTGCCCTGACGTGGTCCGGCTCCCCCGCTGCTGGAAACGATCCCGGGGATCGAAAGTCCTCCCCTGTCAGGAAACTTCACATGCGGTGAACCGCAAAAACAAAGGAGCATGGCAACGGAACTGGACAATCGAATCCGGCCCCGGTTGCCCGGCGGTAACTGAATCCCAGTCCCGATTCCGTTGAGGAAGGACCACCCCTCGACGGCCAAATCCTTTTTCCCTGTCGGAAACGGGCCGGCAGGGTGTCTCGTTTCTCAGCCTGCTTCAACAATGTCGAGGACAAAGCGGGGCGGCTTTCATTCTGGTCGATGGACAAACCTCCCAGTATATTCTGCCACCTCTGCGAGCACAGCGAAATCCAACTGCAATAAACTTCCTTGAGCAGCTCCGATAACTGTCCATTCCGCCTCGACGGAAAACGCGCCGTAATTACGGGGGGGGGTCGTGGTATCGGCCGCGCCGCCGCCATCGCCCTGGCCCGCTGTGGGGCCGAGGTAACCGTGATAAGCCGCACACGCGAGCAATTGGAAGCGACTGTCTCCGCCGTCCATGAGATCGGAGGGACAGGGACCGCCCTCGTCGGCGACATCGGCGATCCGGAAAGTATCGAGGCCCTGGTCGAAAAACTGGGAAGGTACGGTACACCTGACATCCTGGTTAACAACGCAGGCGTCAGTCCAGTCGTCAAACCGACACAGGAAATCGAGCGCGAGGAGTTTGCGCAGATCCTGGGGATCAACCTGAACGGCACATTTTATCTGCTGCGCATGCTTGCGCCGGGGATGCTCGGGCGTGGGAGCGGCTCGATCATCAACGTGACGTCGATTGCTTCCCAGCGCGCCCTGCCTTTGCTGGCAGCCTACAACGCCAGCAAAGCTGCCCTCGACGAACTGACGCGAACCATGGCAGTCGAATGGGCGCCATCGGGAGTGCGCGTCAACTCCGTCGCCCCTGCATACATCGAAACAGAGATGACGGCCGCCGTCAGGGAGCGGGAGAAACTCAAGCGGGCAATTGTCCGGCGCACCCCGGTCGGCCGCCTCGGCAAGCCTGAGGAGGTAGCTTGGGCGATTGTCTTTCTCGCCTCGGACGAAGCCAGCTACACCACCGGCCATACATTGTTCGTCGACGGCGGCTCGACCTGCCTTTGACCTACCCCCTCTCTTCGGGCCTGG
>JAPOZF010000473.1:0-1338 GCA_026706165.1 Gemmatimonadota bacterium | reverse complement strand
TCACCTGCAAAGCCAGCTGCTTGCAGCGGTCGATGTCGTAGTCGCGAAGGATCGTGATCTTCTGGGCTTCCAGCGATCCTTCGGCATGGATCGACAGCAGTTCGTTGTAGCCGCCGAAGTCCGAAGCGGTCAGATCCCGCACGAGATTGAAGGCCCTCAGCCGGTCATCGGTCGCGACCCCCCCGGCGCCGCCCAGGAACCGCTCGATGTACTCACTGGTGTCGGGATTCTCCAGGTCTTTCTCCGAGGGTCCGGTTACCACCAAGCCTCCGGCGATGTCCTGCACCCAGCAGACCGCCTGGTGGTAATTACTGGCGAAGTAGTACTTCGCCAGGTTGGTCAAAATCACGTTCGGCACCGCAAGGCCGTCACCGGTGATGCGGCAATCGAAGGCCGCGGCACGGCCGAGCCCGCGCACGGTTTCCGTCCAGGCGATCAGCTTCGTCAGCTTTTCGCGCACATGGCTGGGTTTTTCGATGCCGTTGTACTCCGCCAGAAGAGCCGCGGCCCCTATGAACATGTCACACAGGGGTGGCTTGTACGACACCGCGGTGAAGCGGTGGAACTCGACGAAGGTATTTGCCAGAAACCCGGCCGCCTGCCACTCCCCCTTGAGAAACACGTTCTCGTTGGGAATGAAGACATCGTCGAAGACGGTCAGGGTGTCGACGAGCCGGTGGCGTGAGCTGACAGGGTGGTGAAATCGGCTCGGCTCGGGTGAGCCGAACGGACTGGCGATCAGCTTGACTCCCTCGGCGCCCACCGGGACCGCGAAGGCGACGGCGTACTCCGAGTCCGCTTCGCCGATGGCCCGCGTCGGAATGACGATGAGGTAATCGACAAAGGGTGAATTGGTGGTGTGAGCCTTTGCTCCGCGCACTACGATTCCGTCGCTGCGCTCCTCGACAATGTGCACGTAGTAATCGGGGTGTTCCTGTTGGGAAGGCAACAGGCCGCGGTCCCCCTTGGCATCGGTCTGGGCAACCGCCAGGGCGAGATCCTCGCGCCGGCATTTACGGTGAAATGCGGCGACCCGCTCACCGTAGTTCGTTCCCGCCTTGGCATCGACCACCCTGGAAACGAGATCGAGGGCGAAAAGAGCGTCGGTGCCGATCTCCTTTATCAGCAGCACCACGCTGCCACCCAGCCGGGTCGAACGCTCGATCATCTCCCTGCGGTTCAGCAGGTCCTCGGTACCTGCCGGCTTTTTGAAGTAACGGCTGCTCAACTCCCCGTCCTCATCTTCGTACGCAAAGAGACCGCGATGGTCGGGATCTTCGGCGAGCCGGTAGTCGAGAGCCACGTGCTCGCAGCAGATACCGAGGTCGGGATGGCTGG
>JAPOZF010000295.1 GCA_026706165.1 Gemmatimonadota bacterium | reverse complement strand
TCGTCCTCGAACGGCGCCGCCTCTCAAGGCGCCTGCGCTGGATCGTGGCGGGCGCAATCCTTTTCGGCGCCCTGGCCTTCACCGCTGCCGGCGTCTGGATGCAATGGGAATACACCGTCGCGCCGCCGAAAACGGAAACCGGAGGGGGCTGACCGCTGCTGGCGGCATCGATTTCGCGGGCGGAGTATGACCGGCTGGTCGCCGAGTATTGTTCCGGGCCATCGCCGGAACGGAGGAAGCAAGCAAGCTCAGGAACGTCACGCCCTAGCGGAGAGCGTACGGTATAGTTGTCAAGGGCGCTGCCCGCGCCCGCGACAGTCGACGGGGAAACGGCATCCATGAACGACCGGGACGAGCGAGGGTCGCAGGGCCTGACCTGGGCCACCCTGAAGAAGGTGTTCCCGGTTGCCGCTTCCGTGCGGCGCGAGCATTGGGACCTGCTGTCCCGGCTGGGGATCGAGGAGGCGCAGAGGAACGACGACGAGATCTTCTACGAGGCGTTGCTGCACAGGTGCCGCGAAGACGGGAAGATCATGTTAGACCTCGACAACAGATTCCTGAGGTCGAAAAAGAAGAAGGACAGGGACAAGACTTTCTCCAGCCGGGCCGCGGCGTGGCTGCTCCGGGAAATCCCGGCGCTGGGCGATTATCGCGATTTTTTCGAGGCTCCTGCCGAGCTGTTCGGCGACGGCACCGCCGAACGGGAACTGCGGGACATGCTTCATGGTCAGCTGCGTCTTGCCGCGGAGGGAGACGCGCGCTCGGTCCTGGACGTCGGAGAGCAGTGGGAGGCGGCCCGCTCGGAGTTGCTGTCCGTTCTTGGCGGCATCGACCGCCCGACGCCGGAAGCCATCGCGCGGATCGAGACGGCAGCAAACGCGCTTCTGGAAGCGGGCGGCGAGGTCGGGAAGCTGGCCGCCGAGATCGGGCGTCGCCGCGCGGAGGTTCGTGCTGCGCTGGAGCCGGTCTTGGAACGGGGGTGGGTCGCCGAAGTCCTCGAACGTCTCGACACGCTCGATGCGGGACCGTTGATCAAGCTTGCCCGGATGGCAGGGGATGCCGGGGAGCATGTCGAGGCGCTTTCCGAGGCCGAGGCCCGGCTGGCGGAGAAGGCGAAGGAGTTCGATCGGCTGCGGAACGGCAGAGCGCCTTGGGCGGATATCGCTCGTCAGGCGGAGGCGCTCGCCGAGCTTGAGGCCAGCAAGAACCAACAGGATGCGGTCCTCTCTGCGGCGCTGGCCCGGATGGCAGCGGTTGCGGTCCCGTCGGCCGATGCGGCAGCTCCGCCGGATACCGGGCCAGCTCCCGTTTCAGGGCCGGAAGTCCGGAAAAGACAGCGCGGCGCGCAGGCAAGGGAACGCGAAGCGCAGCTGCCGGACCCGGTTGCGGTCGAATCCGGCCATGAAGCGCCGGACCCGCCGCTGCCTGCATCGTGGGCGGAGTTCCCGGAATGGTGCGCGGAACATCTGGACGGGCGGCTGGTGCTTTCCGGTCGCGCCCGGACATCGGTCAAGAAGGCGCTTTACGAGGATGTCGCGGCGGCGGCCCGATGCCTCCTGTGGCTGGCGGGCGATTACCGTCGGTCGCGGCTGGAAGGGTCTGGAGACGGCGTCCAAGGACCGGTTCCGGTCGGCTCCGGTTTCCGGAACGAGCGCTGCGGTGGGGATTCGTTCGACTTCGTCTGGCAGGGGAAGCGGATCTGGGCCGACTGGCACGTCAAGAGCGGCGGCAACAGCCGCAATCCCGAGCGCTGCCTGCGCATCTACTATAGCTGGCATGAAGATGGGGAAGGCGGGCTGGTGGTCGTGGGAGACATGCCCGGCCATGTCCGAAGCCGCATGACCTGAATGTTCTGCCGAACTCGTTGTCGCGGCCCAAGCCCGGCAACCAGTATCGCCATAAGGCCTTCTTTTCCACAGAGAGGGGAATACCCCCGGCTCCGTCTCTCATCGATCGCCACGGGACTGCCCCTGTTTGTCGCGTTCGCAAATGCACGGCCACAGCGAACAGACGGACTTCCAGGCCGTCACCAACAGAAACCGGCGAGTCGCCTGAAGCCGGGTTGGGCGGCCGTCCCGGACGAAATCTGCCGCAGCTGCGCAACCTGTCGGTAACAAATCCGAATCGATCGCCGCCGATAGCCCCGAAATGTCCAAATGACATCATTCCGCTCGGTGATACGACGCTCCTGTCGTTCGACCTATCGGCGGCCACGAGATATTTCGGCGTGAAGCCACCTTCCAGCCGTCGAGATAGGAAAAGCGGCGCCAGGAAGCGCAAGCAGGTTGACATCGAACGAGACCGTCTTGCCGATCACGCGGCGGCGTGGCGTTCGTCAAATCGCGTATCGTTCGCAACGAGTAGCGCTGAGACACCGCTCTGCCAGACTTTATCGGCGCTACCGCGCGGTCTCGCGCGGCCCATTCGCCTTGACCCGAAAATGACGGAGTGCGACCGTTCCCCGGTCTATCGGGGAGCCGCGCACATCGGCTCGCAATCAGGGGGAGTACCCGACCATGAAAAGAACCGCGACGTTTCTTGCCGCGCTTGCCGCCGCTACGATGGCGGGCGGCTTCGCCGGCCATGCCGGAGAGGTCAAGCTGCCGGACACGCTCGTGACCACAGCCTACAACACGGGCACGACCGGCTACAGCCAGATGATCGCCGTCGGCGGCATGC
>JAPOZF010000810.1:1579-2681 GCA_026706165.1 Gemmatimonadota bacterium | reverse complement strand
CGATCCTCCGCGGCAGCGGGGGTGAATCGAGCGCCTCGCCGACAAGGATCGGCACCTCTGAGTCCGGCAGGCTCCCCGGGATCTCAAATCGCCCTGGCCAGCAGCTCTTCCGGGGCGGTGCCGGGCCCGGGGAGCTCGGCGACGATGCCGCCCCCCTTCATCACGTAGATGCGGTTGCACAGCCCCAGCAGCTCCGGGATCTCCGACGAGATGACGATCACCGCAAGCCCCCGCTCCGCCATTTCCCGCAGCAGGCGGTAGATCTCGAAGCGGGCCCCGACGTCGATGCCCCGGGTCGGCTCGTCGACGAACAGCACTTCGAGCTTCGGCTGCATCAGCCAGCGCGCCACCAGGACCTTCTGCTGGTTGCCGCCGCTGAGCACGGCGATCCGCTGCCGCAGCGAAGGGGTGCGGATCGACAGCTCCTCGACGAGGGCCGCGGCCGCCGCCCGCTCCCGGGCCGGGTTGATGACCCCGCGCTCGCAGAAGCGGTCGAGGGCGGCGACGGTCATGTTGTGCAGCACCGGCTGCTCGGGAAAGAGCCCTCCGCCGCGGCGGTCCTCGGGGACCAGCCCGACTCCGAGACGGCGGGCCGCCGCGGTCGAGTCCGGGGGCAGCCGCTGCCCGCCGACCTCGATCTCCCCTTCACACCGCGGATCGGCACCCAGGACGGCGCGGGCGAGCTCGGTGCGGCCGGCCCCCATCAGCCCGGAGAAGCCCACGATCTCGCCGCGGTGGGCGCGGAAGCTGACGTCGCGCACCCGGGCGGTCGACAGGTTCCGCACCTCGAGGGCGATCTCGCCGCTGCCGGCCGGCGCCGGCGCCGCCTCGGAGCCGAGGGCCCTTCCCGCCATCAGGGAAATCAGCCGTTCGCCGTCGAGCTCGGCCACCGGGGCGGTGCGCACCAGCCTGCCGTCCCGCAGCACGGTGACCCGGTCGGAGAGCGCGAGGACCTCCTCGAGCTTGTGCGACACGTACACGGTTGCCGCCCCCTCCTGCTGCAGCCGCCGGATCAGCGCGAACAGCCGCTCGATCTCGCGCGGGCTGAGGGCGGAGGTGGGCTCGTCGAGGATGAGCACCCGCGCCGACTGCGTCAGCGCCT
>JAPOZF010000810.1:0-1569 GCA_026706165.1 Gemmatimonadota bacterium | reverse complement strand
GGACCTGCCGCCGCGGGTCGACCTCGAGACCGACCTGGCCGAGGGCGGCGGCCGCCTCCTCGTGAAGGCGCCGCCAGGCGACCCGTCCCCCCCGCGCAGGGAGCCGGCCGAAGAAGATGTTCTCCGCCACCGACAGGTTGGGCGCAAGCTTCGGCTCCTGGTAGACGACGCTGATCCCGGCGGCGATCGCCGCCCGCGGATCGCCGGCGGCGGCCGGCCGGCCGTCGATGGCGTACGAGCCGCCGTCGGCCCGGTGCACCCCGGTGAGGATCTTGATCAGCGTCGATTTGCCGGCCCCGTTCTCGCCGACGAGGGCGTGCACCTCCCCCCGGCGCAGATCGAAATCGACCTCGGCCAGGGCCTGCACCCCGGGGAAGCGCTTGCTGACCCGGCGCAGGTCGAGCAGTGGCTCGCCGTTCCCAACCGGGGAGGTCACGGGTTGGCCAGCAGCCGGCGCAGAAGGGAATCGCGGCGGCGGCGGTCGAGGTACACGGCGAGGATGATGACGACGCCCCGGGCGATGTCGTGGTAAAAGGAGGAGACGTTGAGCAGCACGAGGCCGTTGTTCAGCACCGTGAGGATGAGGATGCCGAGGATCGCCCCGGCCAGCGAGCCGACGCCCCCGGTGAGGCTGACGCCCCCGAGCACGACCGCGGCGATCACCTGCAGCTCGAAGCCGAGCCCGGCGTTCGGCTGCCCGGAGTTGAGGCGCGAGGCGAGGATGAAGGCGCTGATCGCCGCCATGCCCCCGCCGATGGCGAACACCGTCACCTTGATCCGTTCGACGGGAAGGCCGGCGAGGCGGGCGGCTTCGGCGTTGCCGCCGACGGCGTAGATGTAGCGGCCGAACGGGGTGTGGTGGAGGACGAAGTAGAAAAAGACGAAGAAGAAGGCGGCGACCGCGACCGGCAGCGGCAGGGGTCCGATATGGCCGGTGCCGATGTCGCTGAAGCCGGGGACCGCCGCCTGGATGGAGACCGCCTGCGTCGACACCATGGCGGTGCCGCGCAGGATCGCCATCATCCCCAGGGTGGCGATCAGCGAGCTGATGCCGGCCCTCGTAACCAGCAGGCCGTTGGCGACTCCGCAGGCGCCGCCGAGGCAAAGGGCCGCGGCGAAGGCCAGCAGGATGCTGCCGCTGCCGTTGAGGACGAGGACCGCGAGAATGCCTGCAACCGCCTGGGCCGAGCCGACGCTGAGGTCGATCTCCCCCTGCAGGATGATCAGGGCCATGCCGATGCCGGCGATCGCCACCAGCGAGGCGTCGCGAAGGATGTTGGTGACGTTGGTCACCGTCAGGAATACCGGGGACAACGCGGCGATGACGGCGCACAGGAGCAGCAGGGCGATCAGCAGGCCGGCCTGCTCGCTGTGCAGCAGGCGCGACAGAAAGGTCCGCATTCCCGGGCTGCCCTTCTAACTGCGGGAAGCCGCCATCAGACGGCCCTCTTCTTCAGGGCCGCCGCGGCCGCAGCCGGCCAGGAAGGCGGCCGCCGCCAGAATCGCCAGGATTCCGTTTCCCATTCCCTTCACTTTCTGTATGCAGCGTTTCTCCCGCGGGTTCCCCGG
>JAPOZF010000372.1 GCA_026706165.1 Gemmatimonadota bacterium | reverse complement strand
GTACAGCGCCGCCGGGCTGTGGGCCAGGGTTCTGGCGCCGCTCTCCTCCTCCACCCTGCCCTCGGGAAGCTCGACCGTCTGCAGGCCGGTACCGCGAACCACGTAGAGAATCTCCTCGCTGTACGGATGGTTGTGGCGTTCGTGCCCCTTGCCGGACTCGAGCCTGACTACCCCGGCGCTGAAGCGCTCTGCGGCGGTTACGTTCGGTTCCGACAGCCACCAAAGCCTGCCCCAGTCGAAAACCTGGGTCTCGACATCTTCCGGCTGGACGAAAGTCAGTTTCCTGGACATGGCTTTTCTCCGGACCTCCCGATTCTCAAGGGTGAGTTGCCGGGCCCGACGCCAGACAACTGTGTCAGCCCTGCTTCCGCGCCATCAGCTCGAGTATCAGCTCTACGGCGCGTGCCGAGAACTCGGGATCGTTGATGTTCGCATCGAGCTCGTGAACGGGGATATCCTCCCTCAGCCCGGACCTGATCGCCTCGAACATGGCGAAATCCGCTTCGCGATCGCAGAACGGCTGACCGTCTCCGTCGAGGATCGACACCCCTTTCAGCGGCAGAAGGAAGGCCACCGGGCCCCTGGCCTGGTTCGCCTTCCCCGCAAATGCGGCCCCCATGCGCCGGTTTTCCTCGACATTGGTGCGCAACAGGGTAACCGACGGGTTCCACTCGTACAGGTTCCGGCCCGAATCCCGGTACTGGCTCGGCACCGTCTCGATGCCGTGGAAGTTGGCCATGTCGACACAGCCGGGCACGATCAGGTGAGGAATTCCCAGGCGGCCCGGTGCAGACAGGCGGTCCTCACCGGCGTCGAAAAATCCTCCGCAAATCGTATCGGCCCATTCGGTGGTAGTTATGTCGAGCACGGCGTCGACCAATCCCTCGTCGACAAGGGATTCCATCGTTCTTCCGCCGGTTCCCGTGGCGTGGAAGACCAGAACCTCGTAGCCGTGGGCGGAGAGGGCCTCGACGCATGCCTCGACACATTCGGTGGTGTTGCCGAACATCGACGCGGCGATCACCGGTCTGTCACCCCCCTTTCCTGTCTCCGGCTCAGCCTCGACCATTCCGCAGATCGCTCCGGCGGCGCGCGCGTAAATGATCCGCGAAACGCGGTTGAGCCCGGCGACGTCCACGACCGACGGCATCAGGGTGACGTCCTTGAGCCCCACGTACGCCGACGTGTCGCCCGAGGCCACTGTCGAGACGCAGAGCTTCGGGACACCGAGAGGCAGGGCGCGCATGGCGGAAGTGACCACCGTGCTGCCGCCGCTCCCTCCCAACCCGATGACGCCGTCGAAGCGGCCCTCCGCGTGCAGCCGGGCGGCGACGACTCCGGCACCGGCGGTCATGACTTTCATCGCCTCGCCGCGGTCCCGGGTGCCGCGCAGTTCCCCGAGACTGCCGCCACCGGCGCTGGCGACTTCCGAGGCTTCGACATCGACGGGAAACAGATCGGTGCTCCCGAGCACGCCGCAGTTCACCGTCAGTACCGAGTGTCCGCGGCCGGCGATCTCGGAGCGGACGAAATCGTAGTCCGTTCCCTTGGTGTCGAATGCTCCGATAAGCAGGATTGTCTTGCTCATCCGCGTTTCTCCAGTTGGCCTGAAGGCAGAGAAGGATTCCCCCCTTTCAGCGGGAACCGGTCAGGCGACAGGATTCAGGAAGCGTTGAACAGGGGTTTCAACCCTTCAAGAAGGCAGGAGAATCGCAGCCGCCATCCCCCCTGTCAAGGAGTTCGGAGCGTTCCCTTCCGGGAAGCCCCCCTCGACAGGCTGCCTTCAACCAGATTCTGGAACGACGCTTACCGAAGCAGTTGCAGGATGCCCTTGATCCGGCCCCACGTCGACAACGCGACTGCGGTTGCCTCCGTTTCCGGTGGGTGGCTGTCCGGGTCCGCGGGGTTGGTTACCGCTTCCGGATCGCCGGGGGGATCGTCGCCGAAGGTCCAGGTCCCCTCCGGGTCTCCGAGCTCTTCGCCGTTGGTGAAGCCGTCTTCATCTGCGTCGAGCCCGGCGAGCTCGGGGCCCCAGATGACCGAACCGCGGCTGCCGGCTTCGGTGAGAAAGCTCTCCTCGACCGCCTGGCCAAAGAGGCTCAGGGTCCCCCCGCCTCCCGGGTTGACATGGCAGTTCGCGCAGCGGTTTTCGCCACCGTTTGGAATCTGGGAAACCCGACTGCTGCGGGCTTCGACTCCGGCCGCGAGAAAAGCGATCAGGCAGCAGGCGAGCATTCCGGCGGCCGGGAGCCGGGACGGGATGTGCTCTCGGTCGATCAATGGTATCTCCTTTGCTGGGAACGCCGGCTGGCAACCGGTCCGAGCCGTGTTTCCGGCAGGCGCGTCAGGGCGAATCCCCCCTCATCCCGGGATGATGTCGGAACCGACCCGGCTGCCACGTCAACGATCCTGGATTGATCCAGACCGGGGAGGCTGAAGGCGTTTCGCCTGAAACCGAAACCATACCGAAAAACCCGCGCGGAATCACTTCCGCGCGGGTTTCGATTCCACTGGGAGGCCCGGTCAGCTTACAACCGCAGCCGGCCCCTCATGCGGATTTCGTGCTCCGGATCGGAGCCGCGGCTTTCGGCCCGACCGATGCCGAGGTCAAGCATCGCACCGTATATATCGAAGGCGCGCATCATGGCCGGCGTGGGAGTGTAACCCAGGGCCAGCCCCAACCGCGTGCTG
>JAPOZF010000267.1 GCA_026706165.1 Gemmatimonadota bacterium | reverse complement strand
AGGCCCCGGCGGCCGGGCTGGAGTTGCTGACCGTAGGGGCCTCGACGACGAGATCCGGGGCGGGAGCGGCGCCCACGGTCAGGGTGACGGCAGCGGAGCAGTTGTTTCCGGTGTTTGTTTCTCCGCTGACGCTCTCGACGCAGGCCCCGTAGTAGTAGGTCCCGGCGCTGGAGGGGGCGCGCAGGCTGATCGACTCGGAGCTGGTGCGGGAGGCGGACAGGCTGCTCACGCGGTCGGTGCCGACCTGTGTGTCGCTGGTGGAGACCGTCGCGTCGGTGGAGCGGTAGTAGCGCAGGGTGGTCGAGCTCGATCGCCCGTTACCCTGGTTTCGGACCCTGGCCCTCAGAGTGAAGGAGGCCCCGGCGGCCGGGCTGGAGTTGCTGACCGTAGGGGCCTCGACGACGAGATCGGGGGCCGGTGCGGCGCCCACGGTCAGGGTGACGGAAGCGGAGCAGTTGTTTCCGGTATTGGTTTCTCCGCTGACGCTCTCGACGCAGGCCCCGTAGTAGTAGGTGCCGGCGCTGGATGGAGCGCGCAGGCTGATCCACTCGGAGCTGGTGCGGGAGGCGGACAGGCTGCTGACCGGGTCGGTGCCGACTTCGGTGTCGCTGGTGGAGATTGTCGCGTCGGTGGATCGGTAGTAGCGCAGGGTGGTCGAGCCCGACCGCGCGGCACCCTGGTTCCGGACTCTGGCCCTCAGGGTGAAGGAGGCTCCTGCGGTCGGGCTGCTGTTGCTGACCGTAGGGGCCTCGACGACCAGGTCGGGGCCGGTGCCGCCGCCCCCTCCACCTGTTCCCTGTCTCCGTATCGTGAAGGTATAGGTCTGCAGGACGGTCCGGTCGGACGCCCGGCGCAGTTCAACTGTACCCGTACCGGAGGAGCAGCCGGCGAGGTAGACTTCCTCACCGTCCTGGCGCGTCCTGTCGTCCTCGGCTTCCGCCGGACAGTAATTGGAGCCGCTGGTGGCGTTGATCTCCACACGCGGGGTGGTTCCGCTGGGGTTGGCTACCACCACGATCGACTCGCCGGCATGGACCGTAAACCGGTGCCAGACCCCGTCGTCCTCGAAGGAGACGGTGGAGGGAAGGGGGGACAGCGATGCGGTCCCCGTCCCCTGGACCAGGGCATCCCCTATTCCTGGAGGCAGCGTCGGATCTGAGGGATCGACTGTGTAGGTGGCGATGTGGTAGGCGTCGGTGAGATCCGTGCGGCCGTCGCGGTTGACGTCGCCGAGGGTTATGTCCCCGTTGTTCGGCATGACGAGGCTGGGATTGGCGCTGTACACGGCAACCAGCAGGGCGTCGAAAATGTCGACCCGGCTGTTGTTGTCGACGTCCCCCAGGATCCCGCTGGAGGCCACCTTCCCATGCCGGACCCCGCCCAGGGCTTCGACGACAACGTCCACGGGCGCCATTCCAGGCTCTACCCGGAAGGCCGGGTCGAGGTAGGGGACCAGCCCCTCTCCCGAGACCGTCAACCCGACCGCCGGGGGCGGTTCCACCTCCTCCCCGGCTGCGGCGGATGCACCGCCCGCCCCGGCGGAAGGAATCCCGGCCTGCCCGTCGATCAACACCATGCGCCGGGTAAGGTGCAGACCGTCCCCTTTCAGCCGGTAGAAGTAGACTCCCGCGGCCACCGCCCGCCCCGCCGCATCGGTGGCGTCCCAGCGGGCGCTGTGAAAACCGGCCGGACGTTCCCCTTCGACCAGGGTCGTCACCCGCTGTCCGAGGATGTTGAAGATCTCGAGCCGCACCCGGGTCGGGGCCGGCAGCTGGTAGGGGATGATGGTGGAGGGATTGAACGGATTGGGGTAGTTGTGGCCCAGCTCGAACCGCTCCGGCAGGACCGGCACCCGTCCCCGCAATCCCCCGAATGGCAGGGCGAAGTATCCCGCCTCGTCCGTCGTCGCCGCCGCCGGTGCCAGGCGCAGGTCGGTCAGATCGAACAGCAGCACCTGAGCCCCGGCGGCGGGATCTCCCGAGACCAGCCTCACCCGGCCCTCGACCAGGGGCTCGGCCTCCGCCTGCAGGCTCGACAACAGCCATACGAGACAGCCGATCGCAACCTTCATGAGGTCAATTCCCCGTGCATGTGCCCTTTGGGATATCTGCTACGTAATTGGCAGAAGAGTTGGATCTCTGCCTTCAGTTTCGAAAAGGCAGGGGGGATTATAAGGTAGTCACGGGTCCATCGCGCATCGCCGATCGATTTCCGAGGCAGCGGCCGCGCCAACAGACCGGATTCCCGCTATTCCCCGGTGTCGGCATACAGCTCCCTCGCCGCTTTCATCTCCTCCCCGATCTCCCGGCGCAATTCCTCCGGGGCCAGCACCTCGCACTCCGGTCCCCATGCCCTGATCCAGGACTTGATCTCCAGGACGTGATTGACCAGGAACGTCAGCGTACAGCGCCCCTCCCGGTCTTCCTCGTGGGCAACTACCCCGGGCCAGTCCGATTCATTCACCCGGTAGACCGCGTTTCTGAAAAAGCGCAGCTTCACTTCCACTACTTCGTCGCCGCCCCGGATTCCCCAGGAGTGCTTGAGGTAGTCGTAGGGATCGAAATCCGGCAGCGGCTGGAAGCGGGTATACAGCACCTCGACGTCTTCCAGCCGTTCGACCTTGAATGAGCGGATCGCCTGGCGGAAGTGATCGAATCCGAACATATAGCAACATATAGCAGGAATAGCCCACGAAGG
>JAPOZF010000481.1 GCA_026706165.1 Gemmatimonadota bacterium | reverse complement strand
CTCCGGGAGGGCGTGCCGCCCGGTCAGTTGATCGAGGAGCTGGCGCGGCACCGGGGCGACAAGCCGCGGCCCCGCGAATACGCGGAGCGGACGGTGGTGCGTGCCTGCCGTTCGGTGGGCGTGCGGCCGCCCGGCGTCGGGTGGCAGGTGCGCGAGAGGGAGTGAAGCGATGGAGAAGCAGGAGATCACTCGGGGCGGGAAGACGATTGTGACCCTGTGGCCGGGCTCGCTCGAGGAGTACCGGGCGGCGGTCTCGGCGGGGGCGAGCCACGTGAGCCTGACCGAGGAGGAGGTCCGGGCGTGGGGCCTCGACATCGAGCTGGTGCCGTTGTCGGGGGAGGCCGCGGCGGACGCGGTGCTCGCGGAGGGCGACGCGTTCCACGAGCTACTGGACGGCATCGAGCGGGTGGTCTCGGACACGGACCTGCTGAACATGACGGACGAGGAGCTGGGCCGGATGCTCCGCGAGACGGGAATCCTTCAGGGCGAGCCGACGCCCGGCGGTGAGGACCTGGAGACGTGGAGCAGCGGCCGAGGGGGCGGGGCTGCCGGCGCCGATGCCCGGTGAGATGGCGGACGGACAGGGTGAACCAGCAGCACCCCCGGTTCGCGGAGCAGCGATTCCCCGAGGAGAGCGGCAACAGGCCAGCGCGTGGGTCAGCCGAACGAGGGGTGAGGGAGACATGGCGGAGAACAAGAACGAGGAGCAGGAGGCTGACCGGATACCGGGCATGTCGGCCGAGCTGGCGGAGGTGCTGCGGGCGACCGGCGTGCGGGGTTACGACCAGGGCCACTCCGCGGGGGCCCTGTGGTGGGAGCGGGAGCCGTGGACCTCGGCGCGGAAGGCGGTGGGCGAGTTCCCCGGCGAGAGGACCTCGGCGGGCGTCGAGCTGCGGTTCGTCCTCGAGCGTGCGCACGCGACCGGGTACGAGCGCGGTTACGAGGACCGGATGGAGGGGAGGCTGGCGCGCGTGTCGACTGATTCGATGGCCGCGCCGGAGGTCGGGGACCGGGGGCGGCGTCTCTGGGAGCAGTTGCGCGAGGTTCAGCGCGAGCAGGGCGGGACCGCCTACCTGCAGGGTTACGACGAGGGAGCGGCGGGCAAGACGGCGCGGCAGCAGGCGCGGGACCTCCCGGGTGTGGAGCGGGGCCTCGATGCGGCCTGGGACTTGATGCACGACGTGCGAGCACGCGGCTACGAGCGCGGCCACGCCGAGGGCGTGAGCGGGGCGATGAAGCGGGACGTGGCGGAGAAGCGGGCCAGGGACGCGGTCTCGTACTCGGCGGTGGCCCGGTTCGGCAAGCACAACCAGGCTCGGGAGGCGGAGCTGGCGCGGCGGAGCCGGGAGCGCCCGGCTGCGGAACGCGCACAGGGGGAAGAGGGGCGGGACACCACCGAGGCCCACCCCCGCGGCGACTGGGACCGCCAGGAGCGGGTGGGCGCGCGGCGGAACGTCGGGGGCCTCTCCCGGTGACGGGCAACGAGCGGGACGGGGAGCGGAAGGATTGTGCGATTCCGCGAGAGAGCGGCGGACGGCGGAAGAACGGCGGCGGCGGTCGGCTTCGTGTGTGTCCGTGTGGGCGCCGGGCCGGATGGCCTCGCGTCCAGTCCCGCAGGGTGATTCCGTGGAGTGAAGGAGAGCAGACATGGCATTCCAGGGCGGCGGCAGGGTCGATCCCAACGAGCAGATCAAGGACGTCGACCAGCAGATCGTGCAGGGCATCCGGGAGGGGACGGCGTTCCACCAGACGCCGACGATGGAGAACGGTCCGTACCGCTCCCGCGTGCTCGACCCGGTGAACCCGCAGCATGACGGGAACCTGTTCTCGGCGTACAACGCCTCGGTCCTGCACACGCAGGTCCAGGAGCGGGGCCTGGGCTCGCCGGAGTTCGTGAAGTCGGCGGTGCTCAAGGAGCTGGGGCACGAGCGGAAGGACGACACCCGGTTCGAGAAGCAGTACTGGGTGGCGCCGAACGGCTCGCGCTTCGCGGCGGTCGGCGGCGGGACGGTGAAGACGACGGGGACGCCTCACTCGTACCTGCACGTCGAGACGCAGACGACGCTGCCGACGAAGGCCTTCCCGCTGAAGGGCGGGCTGGACGGGAAGGGGCTCGTGACGGCGGTGGAGAGGGTGGCGAAGCTCTCCGGGGTGAAGCTGCAGTACGGGAAGGACGACCGTCTGGTCCACAAGGACGGGAAGGCGGGGCCGACGGTGGTGGTCCCGACGCCGGAGAAGTTCGGGAGCCGGGAGGCGTGGGCGTCGGCGGCGCTGACGGGGGTGGCGTCGGCGGTGCAGCGGAATGCGCGTCTTCGGAGCGAGGTCGAGGTCGACGCGGTGGAGATGGCGGCTGTGCGCTCGGAGAACAACCGCCGCGGCGTCGCGAACTTCCGCCGGCGCGAGGCGGCGCGGGACCAGGGCGGTGAGCCGGGCCGGGGTCAGGCGCGGGTCGGCCCCCAGACGGACCTCCAGGGCTACCTGCGGGTGCGCGGCGACGCGTCGGCCGCGGTGTTCACCGAGGCGCTGACGAAGCTGGCGAAGGAGCGGGGCGTGACCCTGGACCTGGAGGGTCGCAACCCGCAGGCGTCGTACGACGCGAAGACGAAGACGTTCGCGGCGGCGGGCCGCGGGGAGTTCCGGGGACCGGAGCGGAACGCGGCGTGGAAGCAGCAGGCGCTGTCGGACCTGGCGGCGGCGGTCG
>JAPOZF010000150.1 GCA_026706165.1 Gemmatimonadota bacterium | reverse complement strand
CCGAAAAGAGTTTAGCTCATCAGCAATCTGCTGAGGATCAATTTGTACACGGTCAGTCATTCTCTTTCCTCCTATCGAAATAATTCAGGTAGCGGTGGCTTGGTGGCCGTGATCGTGGCGGATGAGGTCGCGGAATTTGAGACGCTTCCCCATGAAGCCCCGCGCCATGGGGCGCATCTGCTCAAGGGTGCCTTCATCACGGGCGGCCTTCGAACTCGGCCACATAGCGTGCAGGTGCTCCGGCGACATGCGGGGATAGACGCCGTGGTAGCCCCTCTTGAGCATAGTGTGCCGAATCCTGCGCCGCGAAGGTCGCCCGGATGCGGTGAGCCAGAGGCCAGGCGCTCCGCTGAGTGATGCCCAATTCGCGGTGCAACTTCATGCTGGAAAATGCCCCTTCAGGCTCGTAGTCAGCAGGTAGGTGGCGATGGCCCAGACCTGGAATCCGAGCTTGTCGTCCGGGAAGCGGCGGAACAGCTCGCGGAGGGTGACGCCCTTGCGGTGGTAGCGTCCTGGTGCAGGTTGCTTTTTCTTCATCTCATCTCCGCTTGACTCTTTATAAGAGAGTGCCCAAACGGGCATTGGGTCAAGAGGTTTTGGGCACTCTGCGATATAATCTCCTTTTTTTGAGGGAGACCGGCGCAATCTCCAGGCTTTGGGTACGCGGATGAAAGTCGACAGGGACCGGTTCCTCGAAGAGGGCTACCTGATCCTGCGCCAGGTGATTCCGCCTTCGGATCTCGAGCGGGTCAGGGCTGCAAGCGAGAGGCTGCTCGAAAAGCAGAAGGAAGCGTGGCGGCGGGACCGCGACCCCGGCGACCCTCCCGGGGGCCAGTGGGAGATCTCGTCGCAGCCCCGGGTGACGGTCCAGGATATCGCCGGTTCCGTCGACGCCGGCTGCATCCCCTGTATCGAGATCTGGCACCACGAGAACATCCAGGGGGTCAGCAGCGAGCTTCTCGGCGTCGCGGACGCTGGGGTTACGGAGATGATGATGATGTGCAGCCCGGTCCGCGACCACGGCACCGGCGGCCACCGGGGGTGGCACCGCGACCTCTACCCTCCGTTCAGCGCCCCGGTGCAAGCCTTTGCCGAGGACATCCTCGAAAACGGCCCGCGCTACGTGCAGTGGAACATCCCGCTCTACGACGACGACGTGCTCTGGGTGATGCCCGGCAGCCACAAGCGACTCAACACGGCCGAGGAGAACCGGTTGCTCGCCGGGGACGAGCGCGTGCCGTTTCCCGGCGGGGTGCAGACCGATCTGAAAGCCGGCGACGGCGTCGTCTACATCCTGCCGATCCTGCACTGGGGAAGCCGCTACGACCGGACCCTGCGCCGCACCCTGCACGGGGGCTTTTCGACGCATACCCAGGTTCGCGACCTCAGCTACGCCGAACACCTGTCGGCACCGGCCCGCGAGAGGTTCGAGCGCTGGAACCGGCGCAGCGGGCGCACGCAGGACCTGACCGAAGCGGCCCTGCGCGCGGCGATCGCCGGCGACGGCGCCCGCTACAGGGAAGTCCTGGATCAGCTGCACCCCGGACGGGGAGCCAGGGGGGAAGCGCTGACCACGGTGTACATGAGCAAGAGCGCGCGCCGCATCTACGACCTGCGGGGTCCCGGAGCGGGCAAGGTGCCGGAGAGCCGCCGCAACATGGCGCTGTTCGAGCACCCCATCACCCTGCACTGGGGCGGGGAGTTCGCCGGGCGCTTCTGCCCGGAGGAGGCCGAGGCGCTGTGGGAGCGGCTGCGGCCGGTCGAGGAGGGGGTGCAGGCGGAGGAGGAGCTGGCGCCGCCGGGGTACGAGGACCGGCCGTCCCGGTACTACTTCTACGAGATGCCGGCAGGCCTCGATATCGCCGCGGAAATAGACCGGTGGAACTGAGCAGGGCGATAGAAATTTCAGTTGGGTTGTCCTTGGGGTAGGCCAAACACCGCCCGGTCTTGGCGTTGGATCTCGATGGTGGGATCACTCCTTCACATCTACGAGTCCATCAGCCTTTTGATGCGTTGGGCGGGACAGGCCGATGGTCTGTCGCGGAAACACCTGCGGGCGTTTTGGGAATTTGACTGACAGTACCCGGGAAGGGTTGCCGAAGAACGGTATCACCGTACACTTTTGGTAGGATGATTGTTCGTTCTGTCCGCCACCGGGGATTGCGCCGTTTGATCGAGGACGACAATCCCCGGTTCCTGGGGTACGACATGGTGGATCGGGTGCGCAAGATCTTGACGGCACTGATCCTGGCCGAGGATTTGGACAGCTTCATTGCCGATGCGCCCCGTGGCTGGCGCATCCACCGGCTCACAGGTTCTCGTCAGGACGAATGGAGCGTCTCGGTATCCGGCAACTGGCGGATTACGTTCGAAGAAGAAGACGGCTGCATCCACCGCTTGAACCTGGAGGATTACCACTGATGGCTACCGACGGAATCGAGGTGAACATGACCCCTGCACATCCGGGCGACTTCGTCCGCACGGAAGTTATCGAGGAGTTGGGGCTGAGCGTGACCAGGGCAGCGGAGATTCTGGGAGTTCGCCGGGCGACGCTTTCGGATCTTCTGAACGGCAACGCTTCGCTATCGCCGGAGATGGCCCTTCGTATCGAGAAGGCGTTTGCCGTGAGCATGGACATGTTGCTGCGGATGCAGGCCTGGTATGACGCTTCACAGATGCGCTCCCGGGAAAACGAAGTCAACG
>JAPOZF010000619.1 GCA_026706165.1 Gemmatimonadota bacterium | reverse complement strand
CAAGGACAAGCAAGGCAGAGGGATAGCGCAGCTCAGCCTGGCTTTTCCCGAAGTCCGGCATCTGTGGATCTCTCTCCTGTGCGAGGCGCTGGAATACGGCTTTGACGGAGTTCACGTGATTTTCTGCCGCTCCCAGCCCTTTGTGTTGTACGAGGATCCGGTTATTCAGCGGTTCCGTGAGGAATACGGAGAAGACCCGCGCGAGTGCCCGGACGACGACCCGCGTTTCTGGAGGGTGCTGTCCACCTTCGTCACCCGGTTCGCCCGCGAGCTCAAGGCGGCTGTCGATGCGGTCGGCCGCAAAAGGGGGGTGAAACTCGAAATCGCCTACAACGTCACCTCCACGATGGAAAGCCGCCTGCGGGCACCGGGAGTCGATCCGGCTTCCAGACCCGAGGTCTCGGGGGGAACCGGGAAATACAATCTCAGCGAGGTCATGCAGAGCAACATGGCATGGGGGGTCGATGTCGAGACCCTGGTGAGAGAGGGCCTGGTAGACTACCTGATGCCCCACCCGACTTTTGCGATGAACGCTGCCGAATGGATTCGACCGATGGTGGAACTTGTGAAGGATACGCCGGTGAAATTGTATCCGGATCTTTACCCCCGCCGTCTGGCGCCGGCGGCCTCCCTGTACTCCGCAGAAACTTTATATGAATTGGGTTGTGACGGCCTCACATTATGGGATACTTATGCCCGGGTGTTCCGTATCTCCGAATGGGCGATGATGAAACGGCTTGGACACCGGGAAGCATTGAACGACTGGCGGGAAGGCGGCAAGGGAGACGACTACTTCCGCGTCCTGAACTTCAAATGGATCGGCGACCGGAGCGGCGATCCGCGCTATTACCAGACCAACGGGTAGACGATCGGTTTTGCCAGCACCCGTGGCTAGTCGCGCAGACCAGCCAGTTCTTCCATAAGGTCGGGCGGATTCCACCACCGCCTGACTCCGAGGTCCGCGGCGATCACCGAGGCGGCATTGTAGCCGCACAGTCCGGTCACGTTTCCCCCCGGGTGGGTGGAGCCGCCGCACAGGTACAGACCCTCCAGCGGGGTGCGATAGCAGCCGGCTCCCGGGAAGGGGCGGTTGTAGCCCACCTGGTCGTTGGCGAACGAGCCGACCAGCAGGTCCCCCTGAGACATGTTCGGCAGCCGGGCGACGGTGTCCGACGGACTGAGCGCAAACCGGTCGAGGATCGCTTCGTCCCGGAGGTTCGGCGCGAATCCCCGCCAGAACCGGAGCAGCCGTTCGCCGTGCGCGTCGCGCTGCGCTTCCCAGTTGAACGCATCCCCGCCCAGGTGGTAGGGGACCTTCTCCCACAGGAACGCCGCGTGCCTGCCCCGCCCGGCCTGACTGCGATCGAACTGCGTGTGGCACGATCCCCAGGCCACGGTCGGCGGAATCCGGCCGCGCTCGTGGGCATCGACGATGTCGTGAAACTGGTCGAAACGCTCCAGGCCGAGAATCACCATGAACGCGTTCCGCAGCTCCGGGTCGGCGGCCGCGGCGCTGTAGGAGGGCGGTTCCGACAGGGCCAGGTGCAGGCCGAACAGCGGCGCGATCGCGTTGTAGCGGAAGCCCCTGGCGCTCCTTCTCAGGGCGGGAGCGACATCCGCTTCCGCCAGCAGTTGCAGGAACGTCTGCTGGGGATTGAGGCCCGATGCCACGAAGCGCTCCGCCTGCAACCGCTCGCCGTCATCCAGCTCCACTTCACTGACCCTGCCGTGCCTGACGAGCATCCGCCGGATTCGCGCGCCGCACCGGATCTCGCCCCCGTGCGCTTCGATGTCCGCCACGAGGCCGCGAGCGAGCCGGGCGGATCCCCCGGCGCACATCTGGGCTTTTCCCGGGGACGCCAGCAGTGCCGGAATCGAATGCCCGAACCCCTTCATGCGCAGATCGACTTCCCGCAATCCGTTGAAGAACAGCAGACCCGCCCGGATCACGTCGTGCGAGAAGTGGCGGGTGACGAAATCCAGGGGAGAAAGGGCCGACACTTCCAGCAGGCGGCGGCCCATGCGCGACTGCCCCAGAATGCGCCGCCGCAGCGACGGTTCCAGGGGCGGTGACCGCGATTCCGGAACCAGGATGTGCTCGACGATCGGACGGAACTCCTCGACCAGCCTCGCGAGCGCGTCGGCATCGGCCGGCGACCACTCGTGGAACGACGCCCGGGTCCGCTCGAAATCCGTCCACCACTTCAGGCTGCGCCCGTCGCCGGTCAGCAGCGCGACGTTCAGCTCCGGCTCGATGTAGCGGACACCGCGGGCGGCCAGCTCCAGGTCGTCGTACCACGGCATCCGGTTCAGGGCGCGGTGGTAGAACGAGTGCGGATTGTGCATGACCCCCGGCACGCGCGGGTTCTCGATCGTCGCCAGCCCGCCGCCGGGAACGTCCCACCGTTCGAGAGACAGCGTCCTGAGGCCGCAGCGCGACAGGTAGGCCTGCAGCACGAGGGCGTTGTGACCGGTCCCCAGGATGATTCCGTCGTAGGCTGCGCTCATGCTGAACTAGCCGATTTCCGGGGCGGCGATCGCCCACAGCGCCGCCGGCCTGCCGGGCCGGGTGTTTTCCCCGAGATACATCCGCGTCAGGCTGCGCTGGCGATCCATTCCGTATCGCCGGGCCACGCCGATCGCCGCTTGATTCGCGTCGGGAATGTCCCAGTACAGGGGATGGCCGGGAATGCCGCCCAGCAGGTCG
>JAPOZF010000311.1 GCA_026706165.1 Gemmatimonadota bacterium | reverse complement strand
GTCACCGAGATCCACCTGACCCACATGGACTACACCCTGCTCGACCAGGAAGCGGGGCCGGTGCTGTTTCCGGCGCTGAAGAAGCAGGGGGTCGGCGTCCTCATCGCCAGCCCCCTGAAACGCGTGCTCGCCGGGCCGGAGCCGGACCGCGCCGAGGCGCCGCAGGCGCACGCCATGTGGTCCTGGTGCCGCGACCGGGGCGCCAACCTCCGCGACCTCGCCCTGCAGTTCTGCCTGCGGGCGCCGATCGAAGCCATCGTCCTGACCGGTCCTGCGAGCGTCAGGCAGGTCGTGGAGAACTGGGCCTCGGCGCATGCGGAAGTGCCGCCCGACCTCTGGGCGGAGTTCAAGGCCGAGTTCGGGATCGTCGAGTACGACGGGTCCCTTCCGGCGTTTCCTCAACAGAATCCGCGATGAAACCCGATTTCAACCTACGAAGGAGAATACCGTGAAAAACGACCGATTCGTGGTCTCCGCCCTGGTCGACTTCCCCGACGACTGCGGCAACATCGTCTTTACTCGGGCGCTGGTGGAAAACCTGATCGAGCGTCTGCAGTCGGTGGGCGTCACCAGGGTCTACTGGAACTTCTACCAGGCGGGGATGTGGGAGTTCTTCGGGGTCGGAAGCGAGGCCACCCGGGAGACGCTGGGGAACCTCGGCGAGCCCCTTGCGGTGGGTGCCCGCGCCGCCCACGAGCGGGGCCTGGAGTTCTGGGCCACCATCAAGCCATACGAGACCGGGGCCAGCCACTCCAACCCCCGGAACAGTCCCAGGATGCTCGAGTACCCCGGCCTGCCCGGCATCGGCGGCGAATACACGGTCGACCCCTGGGTCCTGAACCACCCGGAGATGCGCCTGAAGATTCGCTCCGCCGACCTGCCGCGGGGACTGGAGAATGTCCCGATCAGCCGCATCCAGCTGCGCCAGAAGAACATGGCCCCGGTCCGCATCAAGCCCGAAAACATTGAGATCTGGACCAGCGACGACAACGTGGGCTACCGCCGCAAGGAGGTGTCGTTCCACGTCAGCGAATCGGTGGAGACCTGCCCCAGGGAGGTCGTCGAGATCCAGGGCGGTCCGGTGACCGGGAAGGGGGAGTCCGTGCGCGCCCTGGACCTGACCGGCCTCGACCTTCTCGACCCCTTCATCGCCGTCACGACGAACCTCGACGACGACGGCGGCACCTTCGCCAACACCGCGCTGGAGATGGTCCGGGCTTTCGGGCCGGAGGAGCGTGAGTTCCCCGTGGTCGTGGCCAGTCACAAAGCCATCTGGCGGCCCGAACGCGACCTGCGCACCGACGACCTGGAGTACGACTGCGGCATCGGAGACGTGGTGGTCTGCCTGGACGTGGCCAACTCGCGCAACGTCACCCCCGGCTGGTTCGGCACCGGCTCGACCAGGGACGGGGTCATCGCCGTCGGCAGGGGGCGCAACGAGTACGTGTCAGGCGCGCTCTGCGAGGCCTACCCGGAGGTGAGGGGCTACTGGCTGGACTGGGTGGGAGCCTGCATCGCCGCCGGTGTCGACGGGGTCGACGTGCGGATATCCAACCACAGCTCCTGGGTCAACACCCAGGAGATCTACGGCTTCAACGAGCCGGTGGCTGAGGAGGACGAACGGCGGTACGGCAGCGACCCCGACACAGGCTACTTCGACCCGGAGCTCCTCGGGGCCGTGCGGGGCGAGTTCTTCGACCGCTTCCTGCGGGCCGCGAAGGCCCGGCTCTCGGCAGCGGGAAAGAAACTGTCCGTGCACACCGAGATGGAGGGGTTCCGCCCGGATTCCTGCCAGGCCCGATGGAGGTCGATGCCCAACATCGTCTTCAACTGGCGGAACTGGCTGCGGTCGGGCCTGGCCGACGAGGCCACCCTCTTCGGGAGAGCGTGGAACGTCGACCGCCTCCTCGAAGATCCCCTGACCCAGGAAATGCTGGGCGAGGCGGCGGCAGCCGGAGTGCCCGTGCACATGAACAACCCGGTCGGCCACCACGCCGAGGAGATGTCCGACGCCGAAAAGCTGGACTACTCCTTCCGCAAGGGCGGGCTGGGCGGCTACTGCTTCTACGAGACCGCCGCGATGTACGACGGCGCCGAGCCCGTCAGCGCCGACGGCACCCTCAACTTCCGCCCCGGCCTGCTGGAGTCGATCCGGGAAAAGGTGGACAGCCTGGGGCTGGGGGGATAACGGGGCCTGTCCGGACGGACCCTGGACCTCGCCGTTCGCCGCAGTGCAGCAGGCAGAGCGCCGGGAGTGGGTTCGCCCGCATCGGGCGAGTTTCCGGAAAAGCCGGCGCCTTTCAGTCCACCACCACCGCGGGCAGGCCGGACTCCCGGACCTGTTCGTCGAAGGCGGCCAGCTCCCGTTCGGCGAAGCGGTCGAGGCGCTCCTGGATGTCGTCGAGCTGCGCCGACAGTTCGTCGAACAGCTCGCGCGCCTGCTTCGGGGGCGCCGCGTCGGCGATGCCGACCACATTGGCCACGGTGGCGAGCCTGGTGATCAGCTGCCGCGGCAGTCGCAGGATGTCGCCCGGGGATTCGTCCCCGATCTGGACCAGCAGCGCCTCGAGTTCGGTGATCCCGTCGCACAGCTCCCCGGCGCGCGCGGCGATCTCTCCGGCCCCGTGCGCCTCCGCCCTTGTCTTCCATTCCTGCAGCTGCCGCTGGATGCGGCGGATGCGGTCGACGGCGCCGTTGGCCTGCTCGATGCGGTCGCGG
>JAPOZF010000485.1 GCA_026706165.1 Gemmatimonadota bacterium | reverse complement strand
GGAATCGGGTGCGTTGGGAAGGGGCAAGATTCTGGGCCGGATGCGAGAACGCATTTCGAGTCGGCGCGTGGAAACTCGTCCCCGCCCCCCCGGCGTGACCTTCGTATGCCTCGGGTCTGGAGAAGTCTCCGGGCCATGCGGTCAGCTCCGCAGCCAGCTTTGCATCTGCGGAGGACCGTGGCGCCCCATCGGGACCATCGGCCGCGGCCGCACCATGGACAATCACCAGACCAAGGAGCAGTACCCTTGCCGCCTTTGCCAGGCGCGCGACGGAGTCCGAGGTAGAGCCGGCAATCAAGTGTGCGTTCCCGGGAAGCCGATGCTATCCCTCGATCTCGAACTGGAACTCACCGACGCCAAGAATCGGCCCGACTTCCCTGAGCTGCTCGCTGAATGCGATGAGCGCCTGGATGGCCTCGCCGATCAACTCGCCTCCCTCGGGATCGTCTGGAGCCAGCAGTTGGTCATAGGCCTTTCCGCTGGCGGCAGCATCCCGAATCGCATCGACTCGCCTGATCGCTCGGTCGATTCCGTCATGGAGCTTCCGGTCGAGTTCGGGGTCGGCGGCACGGACCAGTTCTGACAGTGACGGACCCTCGATCATCGATCCATCGACCCTGTGGTATCGCCCCATGTAGACATTTCGCAACCCCACGGCATCCCAGTAGTGGGATTCATGCGTGTTGTCGGAAAAACAATCGTGCTCCTCCTCCGGATCGTGCAACTCCAAACCGACCTGCATGCGGGCCCCCGCAAGCTCACCGGCCGCAAGATTGCCCAGCCCGGTTACGATCACGCGTACAACACTTGCTGCGTCCAGATTCTCCAGGGCAGTCCGGGCGGCCCCGCCCTCACGCCACGCGCCGGTCATCCACTCGAGGTCGGCTACCAATAGGTCCGTAGCTGTGCGCAAATACTCGACTCGTCGCTCGCAGTTTCCGCCTGTACAGCGGGCCGGGTCAAAATCCTTCGCCGGGCGAGTTCCAGCCCCTGGCCCGGTCCCGTGCAAGTCCTGTCCCCACAGCAAGAACTCAATGGCGTGATAACCGGTCGCAACGTTCGTCTCGATGCCCTCGGCTTCGTGCAGCACGTCTTGCAGCAAGGCAACGTCGATCGGATCCGCCGTCACGGAAGTGCCATTGATCAACAGTGTCCGATTGGCGATCACGTTGACCGCGTCCGGGTTACCGACCACGTAGTCGATCAAACCTTCGTCGAGTGGCCAGGCGTTCACCCGTCCTTCCCAGTCATCCACCACCGTGTTTCCGAACCGGAACACCTCAGTCTGCATGTAGGGAATCCGGCTCTGCTTCCAGGCTTCTCTTGCGGCCGTCAGCGTGGCATCGGAAGGCGTTTCGATCAGGTCTGTCACCGCCTGCTGCAGCAGGCCTGCCCGCAGGAGCGAATCTTCGTAGCCGGCAAGCGCGATGTCGGCATATACCCGCGCAACCGCTCCAGAAGTTTCGTCCGCGGTCGCCATGGACGCCGGACCACAGAGCAAGCAGGCTGACAGGAGAAGCGCGGCGGCCGCACGCCGCGACGACAAGGCTCGTGTTCTGATCACGGTACGAGGAGACCTTTCCGGGTGCCCGCTCGGGGAACACCCTCGCTGTTGTCGCCGGCAGCGGCTCCTCCTCGCTGCCAGGCGCCATATGGTCGGCCGCTAACCGCGCGACCGAGATGACTCGTTTCATAGTCCGCTAGCGCTGCCGTGTCCAGATACCGGCAACCCGCTGCCGGCGGTCGCAAATCCACCACTCGCCAAGTATTGGACTGGCTGGCCGTCTCTAGCGGTCCGCGATCCGGTACACCACCGGCAGCAGGATCGACTTGACACCCGCCCCTGCCGGCAGCGGTTCGAACGGTGCCGCGCGCAACACCGCTCTTTGCGCTGCTCGCCGGATGCGAAGCGATGCGTTCGTGCGTTCCTCCTCGATCGTGATGTCGACGACGCTCCCGTCCTCGCGTACCCGGATCAACATGACGACGGTCCCCTCCTCGCCTAGATCGAGAGAGCGGCGTGGATAGCTTCGGGCCGCGATCGTGCTGATCTGGCCACGCAGGCGGACGTAGTAGGCCTCGGGAACTCCCGCCTCACGCGCCGCCCTGGCCGAGGCTGACTCGGGGCGCGCCGGCGGCGGGGCAGTCACCGCGGGCGGCGCCGAAGCCAACAGCGCTGGGGGTGCCGGCGGCGGTTCCGCAGATGGCGGAGCCTCTACGGGCGTGGGCGCAGCAATCGGTACGTTGGCGGCGACCGGCGGCGGTGCGTCGGTCGTGCGTGCCGGCGGTGGTGTGACCGTGGCCGGCGCCGTTCGCGAAGCCGGAGGTGCTGGAGGAGGAGGTGGCGGTGGAACCGGGTCGGGTTCGACTACGGTTTCAGGTGCAGGCACGGCGGGCGGTGGTGGTGGTGGCGGTTCGAGATCAGGTACCAGAACCTGCTCCAGCGGGGGCGGCTCGACCGGCCGCACTTCTGTCGGGGCGGGTGGAGGTGCGACGTCGGGACGTGGTTGCGGGGTATCGGGGAGTTCCGGCGGCTGGGGCACGGCGGGCGGCTCGGGCTCGCTCAGCGGCTCGGGCTCGGGCTCCGGCAGCACTTCCGGCAGCGGCGGCGGCTCGGGCTCGGGCTCAACGAGGACCTCGGTCGGTTCCGGCTCCAGCAATCTCGCCTGGGGCGTGACCGGCGTCGGGGGAGCTTCGATCTCTGGCGGCGGTTGCGGGAGG
>JAPOZF010000812.1:1004-2723 GCA_026706165.1 Gemmatimonadota bacterium | reverse complement strand
CCCGAACGTGACCGACCTGGCCCTGTTCGGTCAGGACGAGATCGAGTTCTCCGAGCGCTTGCAGGGTTCGGTGGGGATCCGCTTCGACATGCACAGGGCTTCGTTCGTCGAAAGCGACCTGGCGCTGAATCCCAAGATCGGCGTCGTCTACCATCTGCTGGACCGTTTGAGCCTGCGGACTTCGCTGAGCCGCGGCTACCGGGCCCCGAGCGTCTCGGAGCAGTTTTCCTCGACGACCGTTTTCGGGTTTCGCGTCATCCCGAATCTCGAGTTGCGCGGCGAATCCGCCTGGGCCGGCGAGATCGGGGCCACCGCGAGCCCCAGCGACCGGCTCTGGCTCGACACCGGTTTTTTCTGGAGCGAGTACTCCGGCCTGATCGAGGTGGCCTTCGCGCCGGAGCAGGAGATCTTCACCTTCCAGTTCCGGAACTTCGTCGAGGCCAGGGTCAGGGGCATCGACACGGGGCTGCGCGCTGAACTGGTCCCGGACATGCTCCATCTCCAGACGAACTACCTCTTCGTCGACTCCAGGGATCTCGGCACGGGCGGGCAGCTCGCCTACCGGTCGCGCATATCGTCACCGCGACCCTTTCCGGGCTGGATGATGCGGCCGCTCTCGACGTGCGCTACCGCAGCCGGCCCGAGGTGGTCCTCCTCTACACGGGCGACAAACGCACCGCTTTCACCGTGGTCGACCTGCGGCTGAATTTCAAGGTCATAGGCATGGACCTGCAGACCAAGGTGGCCAACCTGCTTCAGGCCGGATACGTCGACATCCAGGAGCGCAACCCGGGGGCTTCCCGGAGCTTCCGCCTTACCGTCAGCTCCCGCTTCTGAGGAGAACGGGAAAACAGATGACGGAAGCGGAAAAATACCTGTTCGACGTACACGGATACCTCGTGATAGAAGAAGCCCTCTCAGCGGCGGAAGTCGCGACGGCGAACGCGGCAGTCGACCACCACGCAGACGAGATCGGTGTCCGCCCGAACGACCTCGCCCACGAATCGGCAACCTTGCGCGGGACTGCCGGGCGCGGCGACCTGGGCGGAATGCTGACGTGGGAAAAGCCCCACTGCGACGTGTTCCGCGAAATGATCGCCCACCCCGCGCTCACGCCCTACCTGCAGGAATTGCTGGGACCCGGATTCCGGCTCGAGGGGCTCGGCATCATCACGATGGACCGGGGAGCCGAGGGCTTCTGGTTCCACGAAGGGGGGGAACCGCATGACCGTTCGCGCGGCTTCCTCTACCGCAACGGGCGCATGTACTGCGGCATGACCAACATGGCGGTTCAGCTGACCGATGTGGAGCCTGGAGACGGCGGGTTCGCCTGCCTGCCCGGAAGCCACAAGGCAAACTTCCCGTGCCCCGACGATATCAGGCTCTACCACACCCATCAGGACCGGATGGTGGCGCCTGCGGCGAAGGCCGGCGATGCCATACTGTTCGTCGAATGCCTGATGCACGGCGCCCTGCCGTGGACCGCCAGGCACCAGCGGCGTTCGGTGGTAATCCGCTACAACTCAGGCGTCATGGGTGAGTCGGTGATGGGGACTTACGCGCCGCCGCCGTTCTACGACGAACTGACCGATACCCAGAAAGCCGTCATCTCGCAGCCACACTACCGGGGGGAGGACAAAGGATCACGGCTCTACCGGCCATGATCCGGTTCCGGCAGCGCCGCTGTCCGGCCTGAAGCCTGCAGAAGCGAGGGCCGTA
>JAPOZF010000812.1:0-994 GCA_026706165.1 Gemmatimonadota bacterium | reverse complement strand
CGACGAACTGACCGATACCCAGAAAGCCGTCATCTCGCAGCCACACTACCGGGGTGAGGACAAAGGCTCACGGCTCTACCGGCCGTGACCCGTTCCGGCAGCGCCACTGCCGGGCCTGAAGCCTGCACAGGCGCTGCGGCCGAGGGCCGTAGAAATGCTCACGGCCAAAATCCCGGGATCGACCGCTCGGGTCAACGCCCCGTTTATCCGTACACCATCTGTATCAAGGCCCGGATATACCCGATGGCATACGCCTTGCCGTGCAACGGTCCGTACCCATGCGCAAACGAGGGGGTGTGGTCCATCATGAACGGCCCGTTGAACCCGTTGTCCCGGTAGACCTCCATCGCCCGCCCCATGTCGACCTCCCCCTCGTCGATGAAGACCTCGGCGAACCGCGGCAACCGGCCGCGCAGGTTGCGGAAGTGCACCCAGGCGATCTTGTCATTGGAAGCCATTTCGGCGATCGCGTCGTAGACCTTCTCCGGCCCCAGCAGCTCGGTCATGCACCCCTGGCAGAAGAGCATGCGGTTGCTGTCGCTCGGAGCGATCTCGAAGAAGATCCGGCGGAACTGCTCCAGGGTGGAGCAGATCTGCGCCACCCCTGCCAGCGGCTCGGCAATCGGCGGGTCGTCGGGGTGCAGGGCCATGCGCACCCCCGCCTTTTCGGCGGCAGGGACCGCCGCGGCCAGGAACCGCTCCATCCGCGCCCACATCTGCTCCTCGTCCACCGGAGGCTGGTGGGGTTCGGGCCGGTTCCTGTCGAAAACCGCGTAGTCGAACGTGCTGTAGTGCGCACCGCCCCTGCCCGTGTCCGAAAAGGTGCGGAAGTTGCCCATCGGCTTGAAGTTCCAGCCGAGGCAGGGAATCCCGGCCCGGCCCACGCTCTCCAGCATCCTGCACCAGTGGCCGGTCTTCTCGTCGACGTCCTCCTCGGCGAGGGTGATCTCCTCCCAGGCGGGCATGAAGATGTTGTTCAGCTTCATGCCGTGGG
>JAPOZF010000146.1 GCA_026706165.1 Gemmatimonadota bacterium | reverse complement strand
GCCGACCCGGAAGTGCGCGTCGACGGCGACCTCAAGGCCTCCATCGCGCAGCTGACGGCGGCGGGGGAGGGCTTCCCGAAGGCCGAGCTGGCCGCGATCGACGCCGCGGTGAAGCCGCACTTCGCGCGGCCCCCGGAGGCGCGGCTGGCGGCGCAGGACGTCATCGAGATCGCCGGGGAGCTGATGTCGCCGGGAGGGGTGCTGTTCTCGGAAACCGGGATCTACATCACCATTCTCGAGCACATGTGGAAGGTCGACGATCCGGCGAGCTACCGCGGCACCAGCGGCGGCCGCACCATGGGGCTGACGATTCCGGCGATCCTCGGGGCGAAGCTGGCGGCTCCGGAAACCCCGATGCTGGGGCTGGGAGCCGACGGCAGCCTGCTGATGCGGCTCGGCGAACTGGAGACCCTGGCGCGCGCCGGCGTGGCGGCGCCCCTGGTTATCCTCAACGACGACGCCCTCGGCACCATGAGATGGCGGCAGAAGGCGCGCGGGATGCCGGAGTACAAGCTGCAGCTGCAGAGGGTGGACTACGCCGAAGTGGCGAGGTGCTGCGGTCTGGCCGGGGCGACCGTCGATACCCCGGAGGCGTTCCGCGAGGCCCTGAAAGCGGCGTTCGCCGCGGACGTCACTACCCTGATCGATTGCCGCCTCGACGCCCAGGCGTACCAGGACAGCTTCGGTCCCACCATCGGCGTGCTCGACCCCTGAGCATCGCGGGAGTACCCGCATTCCCCGTACCTTTTGAATTGATGTAACCCATCTGCCGGAGGTCCCATGTTCGACACGAGCAGACTGGACGAGGCCCTCAGGAGCCGGCGGCTGAAGCTGGAGCAGGAGCGCGGCGCGCTGCTCGAACGGGTGCAGGAGGTTTTGAGGCGGATCCGCCGCAAGCATGGAATCGAAGCCGCCTGGATCGTCGGTTCACTCAAGACGCCGGGGGCATGGCGCAGCTCATCGGACGTCGACGTCGCTGTCCGGGGCTGTTCTCATGCCGTTCTGGAGGTGATGAAGGACTTGGAGGAGGCGACCGCCAGGCAGGTCGACGTCATCGACCTCGACCGCCATCCCGCGGCCGATTCGTTCACCGAAGCGGGGCTGGAAGTCTATGGATAAGGAATCGTTCGCTGTCCTGAAGGCGGGCCTGGAAAGCCGGCGGGAGGAGTTGCACCGCCTCGCCGAGCGGATCCGCCAGCGGCGTCCCGGGTTCGCGGAAACAGCCGAGGGTGTGGACAGCATGGCCTACCAGCTTCACAACCTCTACGGCGGCTTCGAGCAGCTGTTCGAAGAGGTTGCCGGGACCTTCGAGAACCGGGTCGAAGGGGAGAGTTACCACACCGGCCTGCTGCGACGCATGAAGCTGCGGATCGAGGGCATCCGGCCCGCCCTGCTGTCTCTTGAGACCGCGGGAATTCTCGACGAACTGCGACGCTTCAGGCACCTGTTCCGCCACGCTTACACCGCTGACCTCGATCCCCTCAAGGTCGGGGAGATCGTCGACAAGGTCCCAGAGCTCATCGAGCGTTTCGACGCGGGTCTCGACGGTTTCCTGCAGCAGCTTCGCCCGGAGTAATCCTCGAAATAAGCGGCCGTTCTCCCGGAACCGCCACGTGGGGCGCATCGAAGACTCCGGTTCAGACGTAGTGCGGGTATTATACGGCGGGAAAGAAGGCCGGGGCCGTAGCTGCCAGAGAATTCATTCTGTCCAGATTCCCGCCAGGTCCGGGAATTGCCTTCCCAGGATCCTTGAGATGCTTGATGCAGCGGCGCAGGGCCCGGACATCAGTTGCCATGGCGCGCGAGTGCCTTCTTCAGTGCGGGATAGTCGACTTTCGCGTTGTGGCGACGGTCGACCGGTATCCGCGCCAATCGCACGACCCGGTCGAGTTGTGCCCAGGACAACGTCTTCTTCACGCGCCGCTCCGCGTCCGCCGGCGCCCGTGCCCCCAGCTGCACCGCCAGGAGACGCTCGCCGTTGTGCCCGGCGAGAGCGCTCCGTTCGACCCAGGCCAGCTGGCTTGCCGCGCACTCGGCGGCGAAGGGATAGATCGTGCCGCGATCGTCCCGAATGACGGCCCCGGCGCGTCCCAGGAGCCACAGTCGGCCTGCGGCGTCGAGGCAGCCGGCGTCGCCGGTGCGGTGCCAGACCTCGCCTTCGACGCGGAACTTGGTCTCCTCGTCGCCGATTCCGCCCAAGTAGCCGGCCAGCACATGGGGCCCGTTCACCACGATCTCGCCGCCCCGCTCCGCAGGCAACGCGCGTTCGGCCAATTCTCTTGCCTTCATGTCCGGAAGAGGCTCGCCCCAGCGGTTGTCCAGAATGCGCAACTCGATCTGGTGCACGGGCCTTCCGGCCAGAAGCCCTTTCCCGGAATACATGGCGTCCAGGTCGGCGGGTTCCGCCTCGTCCCAATCGAGGTGAGCGATGGGCTCCGCTTCGGTCGAGCCGTAGACCGCGGTCACTCGGCCCCGCGGCATCGCCGAACGAAGCTCCTGCAGGAGGCGGGGAAAGACGGGAGCGCCCCCGGTGTAGAGCTTCTCGAGCGTGCCCAAGTTCGTCTCAACGCTCTCGCTTCGTGCTTCCCCTGCGGCACGAACTCCCTGAAGCAGCCTGGCGTACAGCGCCGGGGATCCGGCGGTCCGAGTGACGCGGTGACGCTTGAGTTGCTCGAGAATCGGGGCCGGCTCCACGAAGCCGGGACGCCGGAGGTCGCACCGTGGTATGACCGTCGTCA
>JAPOZF010000172.1 GCA_026706165.1 Gemmatimonadota bacterium | reverse complement strand
CGGCTGGGCGCAGCTGTCCATCGGCGGCCGGAACTATCAGCAGGAAGTCGATCCTGCCGCGGCGAGCGCCTGCTTTGAAGTCGATCTGGGCGCCGGCCCCGACCGGCTGTACGCCTCGTTCTACGATCACGCCGAGCGGACCATCGCCCCTTACTACGTATACGTGCGGAGGCTATCCAGGTAGCAGGCCCGCAGTCGCCCTGGTGCTGCCGTCGATACTGACGAGCTAAAGCTCGGGAAACACGTTGCAGCCCTCGGGGGCCCTCCAGAGATCCGGCGCCGCTTCCGTGGAAATGCGGGCATTCCTGCCGAATTCCTCGAGCACCCGGTCGTCGTCTCGAGTGGTTTCGAGGGTGCGCAGTACCGTTTCACCGGACCAACCCGCCCTGACTTTCGCGAGCAGTTCATCCCGGATGCCTGAGCAAGCGGTGTCATCCGCCAGGTCGTGCCACTCACCTGGATCGGTCCCGAGATCGAACAGCTGCGGTCGGTCGTACCCGTGATAGCAGTTCAGTTTCCACTGCCCGCGGCGGATCATCCGGGCGGGAGCATCCCCCCGGAAACCGCCCAGCTCCGCGAACGCCGTGTCGGGCCAGTCGGGAACCCTTCCATCGCCAGCAAGGAATCCTTTCAGACTGCGACCGCGTACCCCGGGCATCGGTTCCCCCCCTGCGAGGTCGACGAGGGTCGGCCCGAGGTCTTGAAGGCTGGTGACAGCGGAGATCGTCCGGCCTTCCGCAAACTGTCCGGGTGACGAGAAGATGAGTGGAACGCCGACGGAGTCCTGGTAGAAACTGGACTTCCACCACATCCGGTGCACCCCCGCCATTTCACCGTGGTCGGACGTGTAGACGATCAGTGTGTTTTCCCCGAAGCGGGTATCCCTCAGGGTCGACAGGATCTTTCCGATCTGTTCATCCATGAAGGTTACCAGACCGCAGTACGCGGCGCGGGCGGTTCGCACCTGCTCGTCCGTCAGTTCATCGACCTGCCGGTTTTCCCGCCACGCTTTCAGGAACGGGTGCAGCGAATCGCGGTACCCTTCGGGAAGTTGCGGCACATCGATCTTCCCGAGGTACTCGTCGAAAAGCGGTTTCGGCGCGATGAAAGGACAGTGCGGAAGGATAAATCCAACTGTCATGAAGAAGGGGCGGTCCCCCGGGTTCCTGTCCGACGATTCCAGGAACCGGCAGCAGGCCTGCGTTACATCTTCGTCGTAGCGGCTGTAGGCGGTGCGCCCCGGACCTGCGACCTTGACCCCGGCCGCGGTCTGGCCCGCGGTGGAGATGGGGATGGGTTCCAGTTGCGGGCTGCTGATATCCCCGATGATCCGTCGTTCGAAACCGTGCCGCTGGTCGGGACCGTTGAAGTGCATACGGCCGCACAGAACCGTTTCGTACCCGGCGTTGACGAGGTGATGGACGAAGGTGGGTATGTCGGACTGGAGGCGGCAGGCATTGGTCCAGACGCGGATATCCGAGCTGTGGCGGCTCGTCAGGAACGTCATCCGCGAAGGAACGCAGAGGGGATTGGCACAGTGATTGGCGGCAAAGCGAACCCCGCTGGCGGCAAGCTGGTCTAGGGTCGGGGTCCGCACCACACCGTCCCCGGCACACCCGAGGACGTTCGGGCTGTGCTGATCCGACATGATCAGCAAGATGTTCGGACGGTTTGTCATTTGAATGCCTCGACACCTGCCGTACAAGCCCGCTCTGCGCCTCGTTCTGCGACCATGCCGGGTGGCGGGGATGCTTGTGCTTCAGGTGGTGGCTGTCAAGGCGCGTCGAGCAACGTGTAGTCGAGGTCTGCGACGTGACGATAGTCGCTATCGAAGGTCAACAGGCACCCTCGGCACTCCATCGTCGCTGCCGCGATCCACACATCGTTCATGGGGATGGGGGTACCGGCTCGACGCAACCCCACGAAGATTCGGGCATAGTGCCGAACGGTCTCGGAAGTGACGTCCAATACGCTGACGAAGGGTTCATTGAGGAAGTCCGCGAGGGCGTGGCGGTTCTCCCGCACACGGCTTCCCAACGCGAATCCCGCTTCAATCTCCCCGAGCGCTGTCACCGGTATGACGACTACCGGCGCATCCGCCACACAGTCGATCACTCGAGGGTGTCCGGTACGCAGGTGCGAGTACGCGCTGGTGTCGAGGACAAGCCGGTCGGTGCGGTTCACCGCCAGTACCGTTCATCGACGACTCGCTGCGCATGCAGCGCATCGGTAAACTCCGAGAGGTCGTCGGCCGTCCATGTGACGTATCGGCGCAGGCGGTCGCGGCGCGCATCCAACCCGACGGCGTTTTTCAGGAGGCGCAGAACGGTGCTGTTCAGGCTCTCACCGCGTTCGGCGCTGACAGCGCGAAGCCGCCGCGAGAGTTCGGGATCGACATTGCGAAGGGTAATCTGAGTAGCAGGCATGACATCACGAATCTACTGTCATGCCTGCACCGCGTCCATCCCGACTGGCGGCGGCGGTACCAGCGCGGCGCGCTTCTCGATCAAATGCAACGGCGGAAAGAACCAGGTGCGTGGTCCGGTCGGACCGCGGCGTCTGAATGCTTATTATTCAGCGGCACGGAGTTCGTGGTGTGCGAACACCGAGACCCTGCGAATCGCCGTACCGGGAAGCTGTTGCCGATGTCGACAAAAGCTTTTTGGTGACATTGAGCTCTACCCTGGGACTCGCCCTTTTTCCGCGCCCCCATTCCGCGGCCAATTCCTCAGGAGCAGTCCTCTCTTCCATTACAGAAACGGTT
>JAPOZF010000359.1:2996-25663 GCA_026706165.1 Gemmatimonadota bacterium | reverse complement strand
GGAGACGTCGATCGTTCTGCCGGCCTGCGAGGAGGGAATTCCGGCCTCTACGGCTGCGATCCTGCCGTCGCTGACGGCGACGTCGGCAAGGGTGTCGATGGAGTTGGCGGGATCGATGACGTGGCCGCCGGTGAGCAGCAGGTCGAATGGCATGAGGGACCCTTTCGTTGAGCGTGAAGCTGCTAACGATAGGCCGGCGCTCGAGGCCGTCCCCGCGCTGCCTGCCCGCCATCGGATGAGCTGACGAATCACCCCACCTTGTTTCTTCCCGCCGGGCCGCGGGCGAATCAGCGCGGGGTCAGGCGAAAGTACCGGGAGTTCCCGGCGCCGTCGGGGCACTGCGAATCGCGGTCGGGCGGTAAGCCGGGGATCCGCGGCTGCGCGGCCCGCGATCCAGGTCGGACCGGCGTCCGGCAGGTTTTCGGTTGGACCCGACTACGCCGCGGCGACGAGAATCCGGCCCGTGGAAAGGGATCCGGTCTTGTCGTCGCGGTTCTTGCAGGCCAGTCGGTAGAGCAGGCGCCGTCGCGCCAGGAGCTTCTGGCGCAGGCGGCGGACGTTGGAGCGCTTTGCCGGCATGGTTTCGCTTCGCAGTGGGAGAGTTGCTGGCAGCCCGGGAGGAAGGCGCCAAAAAAATTGACGGTGGGACAAACCTCCGGGTTCCCGGGGGCGGCCCGGCGGCCGGGGCGTGGCGATCCGGCGAAGCTTCGGTTACGATTGCAGCGGTACCGGGCCGGCACCTGTTGTCCCGGTCCGGTATCGATTCGCGGATTCGGCGGGAGACGGCAAAGGGATGGAACGGGACCCTACTCGGCGAGCGACGGATTCGGCAGGATGGTCGCCTTGACGCACTCCATGGCCATGGCCTTCCTGGTCGCCTCCTGCACCCCCTCCCGGGTGAAGGGAAAGACCGTCTGCATGCGCCGCCAGGGGAACCGCTCCCGCGCCCGGTGCAGCATGTCGACCCCGAGAGGCAGGTCGCCCGCGGTTATTCCCCAGGAAGCGACGATGGTCACGTCTTTGGCGCAGATGCGGTGCCAGTTGGTGGCGACCGCCCCGGCGTCGGTGAACTGCCCCATTTCGACGTAGGTGCCGCCGTCGCGGAGCATCTCGAGGCCCTCGGGGCCGGCCGAGGGATGGCCGGCGCAGTCGATCGCGAGGTCGGCGCCGAACCGGGCCCCGAGGCCGGCGAGCTTCTCGCGTACCGCGCCGACGCGGGCCTCGGATGTGGGATGGTCGTCGAGGCAGACGGTCGCCGCCGCGGAGAACTCCCGGCAGAGGGCGAGCCGCGGCTCTTCCGGGGCGCCGATGACGACGATCGGTCCGGCCCCCATCTCGCGCGCCGCCGCCACCATCAACACGGCGATCGGTCCGGCCCCCTGAACGACCACCGCGTCGCCGTAGCCGAAGCCGCCCACCGAGCGCGCCCGCCCGAGGGCGCGGATGCAGCAGGCGAGCGGCTCGGACAGGGAGCCCTGCATGCAGGTCATGTCGTCGGGCAGGCGGTAGATCTTGGTCGCCGGGAACATGTCGAGGTCGACGTAGACCATTTCCGCCCAGCCGCCCCACAGGTGCGGCGGCCTGGCGAACGGGATGTAGCGGCCGTAGTAGGTCGGGTTGAGGCACTTGTTGGCATGGGCGGGGAAATGGCGGCAGTAGTGGCACTCGCCGCAGGGCATCAGCGGCGGGATCATGACCTTCGCGCCCACCTCGAGCGGCTTGCCCATGTAGTCGGCCTCGAGGCCGGGGCCCTTCTCGGCGATCAGGCCGGCGACCTCGTGCCCGAGGGTGAAGGGCCAGGGCAGGGGCTTCGGCCAGTGACCTTTCAGGATGTGCAGGTCGGTGCCGCAGACGCCGCAGGCCCCCACCTCGATCAGGGCGGCCCGCTCCGGAACCGGCGGCCGCTCAACGGACTGGATCCGCGCCGGCGCTCCGGGGCCGTCGAAGGTGGCGACTTCTACCTCGGTCGCAGCCATTGGATGAGAGCCTTCGCCATCGGGGCCGGCTGTGTTCGGTGCCGCTCAGCCCGCCGGGATCACCGGCAGCAGCAGGTGCGACGGGTTGGCAGCGTCGTGGTGGACGGTCTGCCTCGCCCTGCGCATCTCGGTGTCCTTGCCCAGCTCGCTGCCGGTGTTCGGGTTGCGGTCGAAGCGCGGAAAGTTCGACGACGAGATCTCCAGCCTGATCCGGTGCCCGGCGCGGAAGAGGTTGCCTGTCGCCGAGAGGTCGATCTCGTAGCGGTAGATCCGCTCCGGCTCGAGCAGGGACTCGCTCTCGAACCCCTCGTGGAAGCGGGCGCGGATGATGCCGTCGCACAGGTTCATGGCGTACCCGTTCGGGGAGACGTCGACGAGCTTGGCGGTCCAGTCGGTGTCGCGGCCGTCGGTGGCGGCGAACAGCACCACTTTTATCGGCCCGGTCACTTCCATCGCCTCCCGCAGAGGCGCGCTCGTGTAGCAGAGCACGTCTCCCCGCATCTCGACCGGGCGCTGATCGTAAGGGCCCCAGGGGACGATGTGGGGGGAGCAGCAGTTGTTGCCCCCGTTGGTCTGCACGGGGTGCTCGGGATCGTAGACGTACCGGTCGGGAGGCTCGTCGCTTGGGGCCTGCGGGGAAAGCGACCCGTCCCCGAGCAGGGTGTTGGCGCTGCCCCGCGAATGGAGGTGCCACTTCTGCCAGTCGGTGCGCGCCAGCGGCCACTCGTGCTCGTCCCGCCACTGGTTGCTGCCCATGATGAACAGCCGCAGGGGCGGTTCGCCGGCGACGCCGTTGTCGATCCCCTTCAGCCAGTAGTCGAACCAGCGCAGCTCCAGGCCCTCGAGGTCGACCATCGAGTCGGCCCCGAATTCGATGTCCCCGGTCCTCGTCGAGGTGCTCAGCGAGTGCGGCCAGGGGCCGACGATCAGCTTGCTCCGCCTCGCCTCGGGAGTGGCCCCCTGCCGGCGCAGGCCGTTGAAGCAGACGAAGGTGTCGCGCGCGTAAAGGTCGTACCAGCCCCCCATGTTGAAGGCGGGGGCGCGGATGTCGGCGAATCGCTTCTCGACGTCGACCGCCTTCCAGTAGTCGTCGTAGCAGGGATGGTCGACCCAGTCCTTCCAGAACTGCATGCGGCGGCCGGCCAGCTCGTCGATGCCGGCGATCGGCAGGCCGCGGAAAGCCTCGGTCCAGTTGTGGTAGTCGATGTCCTGGGCGGTGCGGCCGTTGGTACGCATGCCCCAGGTCATGCAGACCCCGAGCTGAAGGGCCCCTCCGGGGTGGACGAGGCCCTGGTAGAAGTCGGCGCAGATGACGCGCGGGGCCATGCAGGTCAGGTGCTCGCTGGCGTGCACGGCGCTCTGCCACTGGACCAGGCCGAGGTAGGAAGCCCCGGACATGCCGATCTTTCCGTTGCTCCACTCCTGCCTGCCGATCCATTCCTGGGTGTCGTACCCGTCTTCGCCGTCGGGGTGAAAGGGGTAGTAGCCGCCGTCGGAGTCCCAGCGGCCGCGGCAGTCCTGGGCGACGCAGACGTAGCCCCGGTTGGCGAGGCTGCGGGCCTTGGCGATGAGGCTGTTGTTGTCGTACGGGGTGCGGATCAGCACCGTGGGAAAGCGCCCGGGAGCGCGCGGCCGGTAGATGTCGGCCGACAGCCCGACGCCGTCGCGCATCGGCACCTTGAGATCGAGTTGCAGGTCGACGTCGTAGGTTTCAGCCAAGGATCTGTCTCCCGGTTGGTCGGTAGCAGCGGCGGGCGACCTTAGCGATCTTTTTTGCGGATGTCAATCAGGTGAAACCGCTGTTTCCCGGCACAGCTCCCGCGTCATGCGGCCGCCGCATTCCCTGCCCTGGAGGCTCGCTTCCTGCCCGGCATGGAATCCTGACGGCCACCGATCCGGGACGGGCTTGCGCCGGGGCGGCCCCACTGCAAACAGGTGAATGAAATGGACCCTTCCTGTCTCGAGCACTGCCTGACCGAAGAAGAGCGGCTCGCCTTCGAAAGGGACGGCTACTTCCAGGTTCCCGGCGTGGTTCCCGCCGACCTCGTATCCCGGCTGGAGGCGGCGACCGACCGCATCGAGCTGCCCCCGGACCCTCGCGAGTCGTACCTGCTGCTCGATTTCATCGGCAGGGACGACGCCTTCCTCGAGCTTCTCGACTGGCCGCTGACCTTTCCGAAGGTGTGGGGGATCCTCGGCTGGCACATCCAGCTCTATCACTCCCACATCGTGGTGACGCCGCCGCTTTCGGAGGAGAACCGCCGGCTCGACAGGCGGCTCGGCTGGCACCAGGACACCGGCAGGCTCAACATCGAGCTCGAGGGGAATCCGCGCCCCCGGGTGTCGCTCAAGGTCGCCTACTTCCTCACCGACACCTCGCAGCCGCACCGCGGCAACTTCACCGTGGTGCCCGGGAGCCACCTGCGCAACGAGCTCGAGCTGCCCGGGGACGGCTCCGATCCCCCGGGGGCGACGGAGATCCGCGCCAGGCCGGGGGACGCCGTCTTCTTCGACCGCCGGTTGTGGCACGCGGCCGGCCGCAACCGCTCGAACATCACCCGCAAGGTGCTTTTCTACGGGTACAGCTACCGCTGGCTCAAGCCGCGCGACGACATGACCGTGGGCCACTACATGGAGCGCTGCGATCCCGTCAGGCGGCAGCTGCTCGGCGCCGGGCCGACCGGGGGGATGGGGTTCACCTCCCCGAAGGAGGAGGACGTGCCGCTGCGGGAATGGATCGGCGAGCATCTGGGAGAGGAAGCGGTAGCCAAGTAGCCGCGCAGTCCGTCTTCAATTTATCAAAGGTACAGGCTGAAAATCGCCCGATGCTCGATTCCGCCCGCAAAGTTCTCCGCGATGTCTACGGCTACGGCGAGTTCCGCCCGGGCCAGGAAGCCGTCATCCAGGCCGTCCTGGAGGAGCGCGACTGCCTGGTCCTGATGCCCACCGGCGGAGGCAAGTCGCTGTGCTACCAGATACCGGCCATGGTCCGCCCCGGCACCGGGGTCGTGGTTTCCCCGCTGATCGCCCTGATGCAGGACCAGGTCGCGGCGCTGCGCCAGGCGGGGGTCGCAGCCGCCTTCCTCAACTCGACGCTGCCGTGGTTCGAGCAGAAAAAAATCGCCGGCGACATGGCGCGGGGCATCCTGAACCTGCTTTACCTCGCGCCGGAACGCCTGCTGCAGGAAGAGACCCTGGCCTTGCTGGAACGCTCGTCCGTCAACCTGTTCGCCATCGACGAGGCGCACTGCGTATCGCAGTGGGGGCACGATTTCCGCCAGGACTACCTGGGGCTCGACGTGCTCGCCGAAAGGTTCCCCGGCGTCCCCCGGTTGGCGCTGACCGCCACCGCCGACGCGCGCACCCGGACGGAGATCGTAAAGCGCCTGCGGCTCGCCGATCCCGCGCGTTTCGTCAGCGGCTTCGACCGTCCCAACATCCGCTATTCGGTGCGCCTCAAGACCAACGCCAACGCCCAGCTGTCGGGTTTTCTCGACGACCACAAGGGCGAAGCGGGCATCGTCTACTGCCTGTCGCGCAGCAAGGTGGAAGCCACCGCGGAACTGCTGTCCGACAACGGCCATGGCGCGCTGCCCTACCACGCCGGGATGTCTGCCGAAACGCGCGCTCGCAATCAGGAGCGGTTTCTGCGCGAGGAAGGCGTGGTCATCGTCGCCACCATCGCCTTCGGCATGGGCATCGACAAGCCGGACGTGCGTTTCGTCGCCCACGTGGATCTTCCGAAGAGCGTCGAAGCCTACTACCAGGAGACGGGCCGCGCCGGACGCGACGGCGAACCCGCCGAAGCGTGGATGATCTACGGCCTCCAGGATGTCGTCCGCCTGCGTCAGATGGTTGAGGAATCCGAGGCCGACGAGCAGCACAAGCGGGTCGAGCGCACCAAGCTCGACGCGCTGCTCGGCTGGTGCGAGGTCACCGTGTGCCGGCGCGCTGCCCTGCTGCGCTACTTCGGGGACGAGCCGCCGGACTCGTGCGGCAACTGCGACGTCTGCATCGCGCCGCCGAAGACCTGGGACGGCACGGTCGCCGCGCAGAAGCTGATGTCGTGCATCGTCCGCACCGGGCAGCGTTTCGGTGCCGGCCATGTCATCGATGTGCTGCGCGGCAAGGACACCGCCAAGGTTCGCCAGCACCGCCACGAGCGCCTGTCGACCTACGGAATCGGCGCGGATCTCGGCGACGGCCAGTGGCGTTCCGTCCTGCGCCAGCTCGTCGCCGGCGGCTACGTGAGTTCCGATCCCGGGCGGTTCAACGCCCTGACGCTGACCGCGGCGTCCAAACCACTGCTGCGCGGCGATGCGGCGTTGACCCTGCGCGAAGAAACGAAAGCCGCCAGGCGCGAACGGACACCGGCGAAGACCCGCGACGACGACTTCGAGATCACCGCTGCCGACGAGGCGTTGTGGGAAGCGCTGCGAGAGACCCGCCGCACGATGGCCGACGAGGCCGGCGTGCCCCCTTACGTCGTCTTCCACGACGCCACGCTCAAGGAGTTCGTGCGCGCGCGGCCGGATTCGGCCGAGGCGATGCTCGGCGTGCACGGTGTCGGACAGGGGAAGCTCGAACGCTACGGCGAGGCGTTCCTGGCAGTCATCGCCGCGCATCCACCGGCGGCAGCGCCTGTTCCAGCCACCTCCGCATAAAAACGGTACACCAGTGGAAGCAACTGGAAGCAACTTTCGGCCTTAGGTGGGTCAGGCGATGGTGGCGGGAAATTTTCGTAGAATCGGGGAGAAATGATTCAACCCGGAATGCTTGCTGACTCCGCCCTCAAAGGGCACCTTTGGGAAAGCACCCTTTCACGTATCGGAGCATGGACATGGGACTGACCGAAGAACAACTGACGATGTTCGGCAACGACGGCTTCCTGCTGCTGCGGGGCATCCTCGCCGACAGCGACATCGACCCCGTCATCGAGGAGTACGAGGCGCACATCGACCGGAGGGCCAACGAGCTGCTCGCCGAGGGGAGGATCGGCGACCGGCACGCCGGCGCCCCGTTCGAGAAGCGGCTCGCCCTGATCAACGACCAGTGCGCGGAGATCTACGCCGACCTCGACATATACCGGCTGCGGGGGAAGGCGTCGTTCGAATTCCTGCTCAACGACAACCTGCTCGATCTCGCCGAACCCCTCGTCGGGCCGGAGATCATCTGCAGCCCCATCCAGCACATCCGCGGCAAGCTGCCGCACGGCACCACGAAGGGGGGGGACGGCCACGTGGCGCCCTGGCACCAGGACGCCGGCGTGACCTGGGAGGAGGCGGATCCCCACTTCATCCTGACGGTATGGCTGCCGATGGTCCCGGCGACCCCGGAAAACGGCTGTCTCCAGATCATCCCCAGGGTGCACAGGACCGGGCTGTGGAAGCACGAGACCATCCAGGGCAAAGGCACGGTGATCGCCGAAGAGGCGATGCCGGACGTCGAGCCGCTGACCCTGCCGATGGAGAAGGGGGACGTGCTGCTGATGAGCAAGGAGATCCCCCACCGCTCGACCCCGAACAACACCGACACGGTGCGCTGGAGCATGGACCTGCGCTACCAGAAGACCGGCACCCCGACCGGGCGCCCGTTCTACCCGGACTTCGTGGTGCGCAGCCGCTCAAACCCGGACTCGGTGCTGACCGACCACGGCGAGTGGGCGCGGATGTGGGAGGAAGCCCTGGCAGCCGAGGCGGCCAAAGGCTCGAAGCATCACCGCTGGGAGCTGGTTCCGGCCAGATCGTAGGCGGCACCCGTCCTCCTGGTGCCGGAAGGGCCTGCTCAGGCGGCTGGGGCTCCAGGGCGGAAAGCGGGTTCCAGACAACCGGCCAGGGCCCGAAAGAGCAACGAAAGAAAGGCGCGTCTCGGTATCGGGACGCGCCTTTTGTATTTGTGGTTCTGTCAATTTATGGAACTGCTTTGAAGAGAGGCCGTGTGCCCGCACCCGGTATCGTCGATCCCGGTTCGGCGGCGGTCAATCGTCGGCCCCGCTGAGCTCCGGGGGCGGTCCGGCATCCTCGTCGAGGGGGTACATCGGCCGCGGGATGCGCCGGTAGGGGAGCGACCTGAGGTTGGCGCTGGTCCCTCCCGGCAGGTCGACGGCGACGATGCGGGCGGCGATCGACTCGTAGTGGACGCGGAAGCCGTTCGGGGACTTGCACACCACCAGGTCGAAGTCGAGCGGTTCCAGACCCTGGGCCTGGAAGACGCGGCGGCCCACCCACATCACCGCCCTTTCCGTGACCATGACGCGGTGTCCGCCCGCGGCGAGCACCGCGGTGAGGCCGGCCTCCCCCGGAATTCCCCCTTCATAGGTGAAGTTGCCGTCGCCGAGGCTCACCACCCTCGCCTCGACCTCGAACGGGGCGTGGCGCTCGCTGTCGATGGTCCCCCCGAGCGGCAGCGTCAGGGCAGCGCCGACACCGGCTTCGGCGGCCATGGCCACGGCCGGGGCGTCGACGAGGGGAACCAGGGCGCGCTTCGAATAGCTGTGCTCGAACAGCCCCCGGAGGACGGCGTTGCTGTCCCCTGGCGCCCCTGACGCCGTCGAGTCGGCGGCGTCGGAGAACACGGTGAGCCCTTCGGTCTCCTCGGCGAGGCGGATCGCCTCGGGCAGGGGGGTCAGGTCGGCCTGCATGTCGGCGCGGTGGCGCCACATGAAGCGGGCGATCCGCAGCGCCTCGCGCCGCGCCCGCTGCGGGTGGCTGTCCGTGGTGACGACCACGTTGGAGCGCAGGTGGGGAACGTCGGTGAACGGGTTGCCGATGTTGACCCCCGCGGCCAGGCAGGCCCCGGTTTCCTCCAGCATCTCGCAGTGCCGGACCGCTTCCCCGAAGAGGCCGGTCGCGGTGATGAGCTCGTCGCCCCGCACCAGCATCGGCAGCTCGATGCGGGCGGTGGTCGGGCTCACCTCGCCGTCGAGGAGGCGCAGCAGGTTGCGCGCCGCCCGCTCTCCCGTGGAGACCATGTCGGTGTGGGGGTAGGTCAGCAGCAGGTTGACGATGTCGATGCTGTCGAGCAGCCTGCCGGTGAGGACGGCGTGCAGGTCCATCGGCGCGGTTATCGGCTTTCCAGGGCCGAGGATTTCCCGCACCCCGGCGGCCAGCCGGCCCTCGGGATCGTCCTCGTCGACCCCGGCCATGGCCCCGTGGAGGAAGAGAAAGGCGCCGTCGGCGTCGGCGTGGCCGCGCACGGAAGCGAGGATCTCTTCGAGCAGGCGCTCGAGATCGGGGGCGGCGACCGGCCCCCCGGTGGCGTCGCGGAAGGCGTGGACTGTCGGCACAAGCTCGATGTCGCCGCGGGCTTCGAGAACGGCGATGCCGCCCGCTGTGGCGCTGTCGGTGCCGCGGAGCTGGTCGAGGATCTCCCGGCCGCGGCGGATCTGGAAATCCTCGTACCGGGTGAGCAGGGGGTTGAAGCTGCCGACCTCTTCGTAGAGGCCGGCGATGAGGACTCGTTTCACGAAGCGGGTTTCACCGTCGGTTCAGTCGGCCTCCGGCCGCGGCGGATCTGCCCAGTGACCGCCCGGGTCGCTGCCGCTGACGACGACCCCCTCGGAGTTCCAGTTGTACTCGGCGCGCACCTCGGCCGCGGCGTAGCGCAGGGTGAGGCCGCAGCGGCGGCGGTCCGACAGGTTCGGGGCCGAGCCGTGCAGCAGCAGGTCGGAGTGCAGGGATATCTCCCCCGCCTCGAGCTCGACGTCGACCACCCGGTGGCCGAAGCGCTCCGCCTCCGGCACGGTCTGGTTGAGGATGTTGGCCTCCGACTCGGCGCTGCGGACGAAATCGAGGTGGCCGTGGAGATGGGAGCCGGCGACGAACTGCATGCAGGCGTTCTCGCGGTCGGCCCTGTCGACGGCGAGCCAGACGGAGACCGTCTTCGAGGGAGAAAGGGGCCAGTAGCTGGCGTCCTGGTGCCAGGAGACGCCCTTGCCGTCCCCGGGCATCTTGCAGAAGAAGTGGGCGCCCCAACAGATGAAGTCGCTGCCGAGGATGTCGCCGACGTATGCGGTCATGCGCCGGTCCCTGAGGAGGTCCCAGACGATGCCGTGCTTGATGTGGGCCGAGACGATCGAGTAGCTGTCGGCCCCCTGGCGCTGAGCTTCCTCGAGCCAGCCGTCGAAACGGGAGCGCAGCCGGCCGATCTCGGCGTCGGAGAAGACGCGGAAAGGCAGCAGGTATCCCTCGCGGTTGAAGGACTGGCGCTGTTCGGCGGTCAGCCTTTTTCCGGCAGTTTCCGGCGCCGGGTGAAACCGCAGGTTCCGGTCGAGGGCGGCCAGTTCGTCGTGGGTGGGAAAATGGCGGGGGGTGGAATCCCAGAAGGTCTTGCTCATCCGGTTTCTCTTGCCTTGGCCGAGGGGCGGCGAATATCAAGGCGCCGTTGGGCGCGGTCAATCTGGCGCGGTGCAGGAGTTCGGTCCGGGGGGCCGGCCGCTGCCCCGGGATCGGGAGGCAGCCCCTCCATCAGGGAACCACTCAGCCGTTTCCCCCCCAGGCCAGAGCCCCGGCCTCGTCGTGGGTCAGCCCAAGGTCGGCCGCGGGCTCCCCGGCGCCGCGCTCCCGCCAGGCGCAAAGCACCTCGATCAGCTCCGGCAGCGACGCCGTGGTCAGGATTCTGCGCCGCGTCTCCGAGTTCCTGCCCAGATCCTTGAAGTAGAGGGCGAGGTGCTTGCGGGTTTCCAGCACCCCGACCCGGTCCCCCTTGTAACGCGCCATCAGCTTGAGCTGATCGATTGCGAGGTCGATGCGCTCCGGCAGCCCGACGTTCCTCCTGCCGGCGAAGATCCACGGGTTGGCGATGGCGGCGCGCCCGATCATGACGCCGGCGCATCCGGTCTGCGCGCTCATGGCGACGGCGTCCTCGAAGGTGTGGACGTCGCCGTTGCCGAACACCGGCACGCCGGCCGCTTCCACTGCCGCGGCGATCCAGCCCCAGTCAGCCCGGCCCTTGTATTTCTGTTCCACGGTGCGGGCGTGGACGGCGATTGCCCGGGCCCCGGCGTCCTCGCAGCGCTTGATCACCTCGACGATGTTGACGGAACCGGCGTCCCAGCCGATGCGGGTCTTGACTATGACCGGTACGGAGACCGCCTCGACCGCGGCGCGCACGGCTCGGTACATGCGGTCGAGGTCGCGCAGGTACGCGGCGCCGCATCCCTTGCGCAGGATCTGGGGCACGCTGCACCCGAAGTTGATGTCGACAAAGTGGCAGCCGCGCCTCTCGAACTCGCGCGCCCCGGCGGCGATCAGGCCGATGTCGTTGCCGTAGATCTGGGCGGCGAGCAGCGACATCCCGGTGCGGTCGTAGATCCCGGCGTCGGAGAAGTCGAGCAGCCTGCGGGTGCGCGCCGAGTTCTCCCCGATGAGCCGGCAGTTGATGAACTCCACCCCGACGGTGCGTGCCCCGAGGCGGGCGCAGATCAGGCGGAAGACCCAGTTGCCCACCCCCGCCATCGGGGCGAGGGAGAGGACCGGCATTTCCGGGCGCAGGGGGCGTATCAGGTGCGGGCCGATCCGGAAGCCGGGCCCCGGCCCGTTCTCGGGTCCGGGAGCCCTCGGCGCCGGTGCTGATGCGAGGGAAGGGAAGGACATGGTTTCTGCGGGCGGCCTCAGATGGTGCGCCCCACCGGGGAACGGGATCAGCTCCCCTGTTGCACCTGCAGCTCCGCGGCCCTGGCCTTCGACGCCTCGGCTTCGGCGATCATCCCCTTGCGCTGGTAGAACATCGACAGGCTGGTGTGGACGAGGAAGTCACCGGGATTGAGCTCCGCGGCGCGCTTCGCCGAATCGAGGGCGGCATCGAAATCCCCGAGCTTCTCCCAGACGTGGGCGAGCGCCTGGTGGACGTCCGCGAAGTCAGGATCGATCTCGAGGGCCTTGCTGAAGGCGTCGGCCGCGGCCTCGAACTCCTGCCGGGCGTAGTGGTCGAGCCCAGTCTTGTAGAGGGACAGTTTGTCGGCTGCGGTCATTGCCGGGGTTCCGGGACCATCGCCAGGAGCTGTCGCCGGATCTCCTCGAACACAATGCCGGAATCGGCGTTTCCGTCGACGGTTATCAGCCTTCCGAGGCACTGGTAGCGGGCGATCACGGGACCGGTCTCATGGTGGAAGGTCGCCATGCGTTCGCGGATTACGCCCTCGGTGTCGTCGGGGCGCTGCTCCAGGCGATCGGCGACCTCGGGGGTGGGGGGACCGTCGAGGTGGAGGTTGTAGATCGCCCCGGTCACCGGATCGACGCGGCGTCCGGTCATGCGGCGGATGACCGCCTCGTCCGGGACGTCGATGAAGATGACGCCGTCGAGCTGCAGGCCGCGGCTGTCGAGCAGCTCATTGAACGAATCGACCTGGGGGAGGGTGCGGGGGTACCCGTCCATGACGAAACCGTTGCCGGCGTCCTTCTGCGCAAGGCGCTCGGCGACGAGCTGGTTGACGTGGTGGTCGGGGACGAGGTGCCCGGTCCTCATGTAATGTTCGACGAGCACCCCGAGGTCGCTCTGCGAGGCGACGGCCTCCCGCAGCATGTCGCCGGTGCATACCTGAAGGATGCCGAAGTGTTCGACGAGCCTCCTGGCCTGGGTTCCCTTGCCGGACCCTGGCGCACCCAAAAGGATCAGACGCAAAAAGCTGTTCTCCTGAAATGGCTCGGGGTAGCGGATTTTCGGCGAGGTTGGTTGAGGCGGGAAGCGCCGCATCTGCAGCAATGGGGTTCATGCGGGCGGAACAAACCACTGTATCTAACCAATCGTCCGGGGTTTTGCAAGCCCAAGCTCCCTCTTCAGAATTCCGGAAAGTCTCGTGGGAGGGGCGGAACCCGGCGCGGGTCCCGGAAATTGCCCCGTTCCGCGCGGGCCTCCCAGCTACCCCTGTTGCTGTAGATGCCCGTAGTACCGAAGGAAGCCCGGAAATGCCGGTGGAAGGAAGGGGCTTTGGTTCGAGAGCAGCGGAGGAAAGGCAGGTCCCTGGCAAACGGGAGCTGCCACTCACTCGAAGCCCTGCACCACTGCAGCGTACAGCGGATAGACCGATAAGGAGCCCGAGTTCTCCCACCCGGGGTCTTCACTGATTAAGGGAATGTTTTCCAATATGTTACGCCGTAGCTCCCCGGGGGCGGCGGAGGCGGAAGATTTTGCTTGCTCGAAGTGTCCGATTGTGGTACCCTATGCTACAATTCCGCGTCCGACACGATCACGGAAGGCCGTCGACTCCACCCATGACCAGAAGCTCCGTGTACCAACCTCGCAGAAGGAGGAAGTTATGAGAAAGCCGATCCTGCTCGCAGCAGCGGGCCTTTTCGCCTTCAACTCGGCCACCATAGCCCACGATCCACCGGACTTTTTGGCTCCGGTCTGGCAGTGGCCGGCTGGCGCCGTGCCGGTACTCGATGCGGACATGTCGGAGTACGACATCGTCCCGAGGGAGTTCTGGCTCCTGCCAGAGGACCTCATTCAGAACTACGACCAGGCGGAGGCCAGGGTCGCCCAGGGCGAGACGGCCGATCCTGCGAGTTGGGACATGCGTTTCCTCATGAGCTGGAACGACGAGACGAACCGCATCTACTTCGCCTACGAAGAATACGACGACTATGAGACTTCCACCCCCCACGACAATTTCGAGTTCGGTCTCGACGCCGACCACTCGGGGGGCAGCATGTGGTTCGACGGGACGGAAGAGGAGAACAATCGCGAGCGGGGCCGCCACGCCCAACCCTTCCACTGGTCTTTCAGCGGGGGTTGTGGTACTACCCATCGGGGGGTCTTTGGCTGGACTTGGTTCTGGATGACCAATGCGGACTGGTACGACGCCCCGAGATATACCGACCACGCGTTCGAGTATACCGAGGGAGAGCCCTGCAGCCTCGCGCCGACCAGGAAGAACGTCGAGTGGTACCAGGTCTTCTGGGACGACTTCAACTGGGCGGATCCCGACGCGCCCCTGCACGACTTCGAGGCCGGTCAGATCATCGGCGCGCACCCCCGCCTCAAGGATTTTGATCACAACGAAGAGAATGACGACACTGAGGATGTGCCTCCCGGAACGGCAAGCAGGTGGGTGCTCTCGGCGCAAGGCGCCGCGTTCGGCGACGCCGATTTCTGGGCCGATTTTCAGCTCATGGAGGTCGCTGATGACTTCCCCTCCGCGGTCGAGGAGGACAGTTGGGGCCGGATAAAGGCTTCAGTGGCCAGGTAGAACCGCGTCCAACGAACACCGGAAACAGGGGGGGGCTGATCAAGCCTCCCCCTGTTTTTATGTGCGCCATTCCGCTCGGACTTGTCCTCTTCGTCTCCGGCGCTCTCCTCGGTGGCTGCGGGGAGAACGAGGCCGAGATGAATCGGCTGTTGGAGCAGGGAAAGGGTCATTACTGGAAAGGGGAGCACGCCTCGGCGATCGACGTCCTCGAGAGGCTCGCCAGAGATCGACCGGATGACCGGGAAGGACACCTCTATCTCGCCAAGTCCTATCTGTCTCTTGGTCGGCACCAGGAGGCCGAGCGCCAGATCGAGGCGGCCATGGCACTCGCACCCGACGACGCCAGGTTCTTCGAGCTTCTCGGGATCATCCACACTGCGCGGTTCACTTCGAAACCGTACACCGAGACCTGGCAGCGCCACGGCGAAGACGCCATCGCGGCTTTTCAAAGAGCGATTGCCCTCGATTCACTGAGGCCCGGTCCCTACTACAACCTCGGCATCATGTACGACTACCTGGACAGCACTCGACTCGCCACCGAGGCCTTTATCTCTGCCCTGAGAGCGGACTCCACTGTCGCCCCCGCCCACAAGAAACTCGGCCTCATCTACCGGAATCAGGGTCTTCGGCAGGAAGCGATATCCCCTCTCGAAAAAGCCGTGCATTACGCTCCCGACGATGCGGAGTCCTACTTCAACCTCGGAATGGCCTACGGCGACATCCGCGATTTCGACAAAGCGGTCGCCAGCCTCGAAAGAGCGGCTGAACTCAATCCCATAGATCACAAGATCCAGTATACTCTGGGCACTATGTACATGCGGCAAGGCCACCAGGAGAAAGGGCGGCGCCTTGTGGAAAGAGCCAAGCGCATGCGCCAGCTGCTCGGCAGACTCCACGCGGAGGTCACGCCGCCGAGGTACGGAGCCGTCTCACTCGGCTCGGCGAAGGATCACTACCACATGGGCCTGGTCCACATGATGGCGGGACGGCTCGATAAGGCCATCCCCGAACTCCGCCAATCCGCCGAGATCGATCGCGACCGCAAGGACCCTCAATCGGCGCTGGGCATGGCGCTCCTCGAAAGCGGCAGGGCGGACGAAGCCGTCGTTCCCCTGCAGCGAGCCGTCGAGCTGGATGGGGAGGACCCCATCGCGCAGATGCGACTCGGATGGACCTACCGCGAGCTGGATCGACTTCCCGAGGCGCTGAGGGCTTTCGAGGAAGCGTCCCGTCTCGACACGAGCCTTCCCGAGGCTTTCTTGAATCGTGCTGACATCCACTTTCGCAGAGGCGATTTTCGAGGATCCATCGGCTTGCTGCGGCGCGCCATCGAGCTGCGCCCGACCTACGCCCGGGCGCATCTGAATCTCGGCGCCTCGTACGTGAGGCTGGCCCGGTTCGACAGCGCCGCGGCAGCCTATGAGCGGGTTACGGAGCTGCAACCGGAGAACGCCGTGGCTCACCTCTACCTCAGCGATGTGTACGGCACCCTGGGCCGGCCCGACGACAGCGAGCGAATCAAAGAAAGGGCCAGGGAGCTGACACAGCGGGGTAACTGAGGGGCCGTCCGCTTGATCGACGCCTCGGATAATCATACGTTGCCGTCTTTAATCGACCTTACCTCTTAGGAACGGGGATCGAGCTCCCCTTTTTCTGGTATAGAGGAATCCTGCGTCGATGTGTAATCCTCTGCTGACAGCGATAGTCAACGTGCGTGCCGGTCTGGTTGCGACGTTTCTGGCCGCCTCGATTTCGGCCGCCACCGCGGCCACCGAGCTCTTGGTCATGGGTGGAGTCGACGGCCTTCCGTGGCGCGACGGCGGTGGCCAGGTCGCGGCCACCGTGATCGTGTCTGACCAGGCGATCGAGCACACCAACACTCCTGGTGGCGTCGTGGACTTCGAGCGCGAGGGGAAAGAGACCTGGATTTTTCCCTCGGAGGCGGACACGAGTGAGAACATCCTCATCGGTTTCACGTCGGCGTCCAGGGGCGGGAGCGTGAAAACACCGATCCCGTCCTTCGAGATTCTCGAACCCGACTTCAGGAACATGCACGACGGCGATGCCAATACGGCCCTCGTCGTCGCCGCGGAGCGTTTCGGAGCATCCGGTGCCAAGGGTCTGATCCTCAATTTCGACCTCGGTTCGGTGTTCGCCGTCAACCGCATCCGGTTCTCTCCGCGGGCCGCCTTCAGGCGCGACTTCACCAAGGGCTACCAGCTGGTCCTCAACGATGGGTCTCCCGAGGCCGTACGGGCTAACAGTCTGATCTGGGACGAAGTGGCGGAAGAAGGACAGAATGAGGAGGTCGATGTCGACATCCGCTTCGACACGAGATTCGTACGCCATATCCGCTTCCGATCCACGGCCCGGCCCACCTTCGAGATCGCCGAGTTCGAGGTGTTCAGCGAGGGGTTTGCGCCACAGGCCCTTTATCTTTCGGACATCTTCGACTTCGGTGAACCGGCGATCCTCGGAAACCTGCGCTGGGTCCGGGAAAAAATCGGCGACGAGGCCAGGTCTCGGGCTCTGATCCGCACCCGGACGGGAATCGATCCCGAACCGGTTGAGTACACCCGCATCGGCGTGCAATCTTCGGGCCGCCAGCTCCGATCGGGCGCCCTCATCACCGATGTGCCCATCGATGCCCTGTGGAAGAAGGCCGAGGACGTGGAGGACGCGGACCTGAAGTCGGTGGTGGAAACGCTTCTGGATCACGAATCCCGCGACGGGCGCGAGGTGTTGCTGGACTTCACCAGTTTGCCGCTGGAGGACCGGCTGCGCCTCGCCCTCGACGAGGACGACTATTTCGACCTCGACGCCGACGAGAGGTCCGTCATCCGGGACGATCTGACGAACTGGAGCTCGTGGTCGGCGCCCTATCCTCTGGATGGGGTCGTGGACGAAGGCCGGCTCGCTGATCCCCTGGCCGGAACGCCGGTTGCCTCACCGACGCCGCGACGGTACTTCCAGTTCATGATCCAATTCTTCAACGACAGCTTCAACGCCGCCACCGGGACCGGGGCCCTTGCCGTGGACGTGACGAAACCCGCCTTCGCCCAATCACTCATAGCCGAAATCTTCCCGCGCCAAGCCGAGGTCGGCCGGGAGACGGAGTTCACCTACGCCGTCCTCTACAGATCTGACGGGCGGGATTCCGGGTTCGACCGCTTCGAGGTCAGGACGCCGGTGAGGACTGAGAGCGTCGGCCGGGTCGAGATCTCAGAGCCTGACGGAAATGTCACCTTCGCCGACTTCACCGGGCAGTCGCTGGCGAATCCACCGGTGACACAGGGGCAGTTCGGCATCGAAGAATCGCGGCAAGACGGGTTCGTCATCTCCTTCCCCCAGGTGCAGCGGGACAGCACTCTCTTGAAAATCGACTTCAGCAGCGCCGTCCTGCGAGTGGGAACGCGGTTCAGCGGCGGGGCGCGGAACAGCGCCGACAGGCTGTTCGCGCATCCGGTGATAGCGGGGAATGCAACCGATCTGAGCCGTGGACAGCTGGTGGATCCCGACGACGTCGTGACCGGGCCTGTCGGAACGCTCAAGGAGAAGAACCTCTTCGTGGACGTGCAGGTCGTCGACCAGTTGCTCGTCAATGTCGGCACGGACATCGGCGTCTTCACGCCGAACCAGGACGGCATCAACGACACGGTGACCATACAGTACGACGTGACGAACGTCGCGCCGGCGCTCGCAGTAGAGGTGCGGATTTTCGACCTCTCGGGTCGCCTGGTCAGCTCGCAAACGCAGGGACGCCGCAGCGGCCGCTACCGACACACATGGGACGGACGGAACCAGGTCGGCGAGCTCGTCCCACCCGGCAACTATGTGTACGCCGTCTCAATGAATGTTCCCGGCTCGGCTGACGCGCAAAGCGCGGGGGTCGTCGGTGTCGCGTATTGACGAACCGCCTGCTGGCAGAGCGATTTTCGCGGCACTGTTTCTGGGCCTGACGGCCTTGGCGAACGCCCCGGATCTCGACGCCCAGCAGTACGGCGCCCGGCTCGGCGTGCAGGAGGGGGGCGCCATCTCCTTCGAGCCGAGAGGGCGGGGCGTCATGTTCGGCGCCCTCGATCCTGTCGTGCGGCGATGGTACGTGCCACAGGAGCTGTACAACGACTACCGGTGGCGGCAATCGGAATACTCGAACTACGCCCGCCAGTACTATCAGCGCTACGTCGATACCAGGATCAACGGCGACTACTTTTACGATTTCTACGGTGACTACATCGGTTTCGGTTGGCTGATCTACGACTGGCGGCAGCAACGGCCCTCCTCAGATGGCAGCGGTATTTTCAAGGGCAGGAATTTCGGCAGCTTCTTTACCAACCTCACGGTGAGCGGCGATTCGCAAGGGCAGTACGGCTATGCCGTCACCGTGGGCACCGAGCTGCGCACCACACTCACGCCCATGACCTTCTCGAAACCGGATTTCAACGGGGTCCAGATCGACTTCGCGTCGGACCGGTATGCGGCGACGATTCTGGCATCGCGCATCAGCGACCCTGCCCCTTTTGCCACGACCTCGCCTCTGAGACGGCGAAACATCACGAGCCTCGTGGGCGGCAGGGCCACGGTCCAGGTCGGAGATCACATCACCCTGGGCGGCACCCTGGTCGATGCCCGCAACGGCAACACCGCCCTCGAGAGGGGCGACCCGATTGCCGGCAGCCTCACGCTCGGTCAGAGCGGGACGCCGGTGACGGCGATCGCCATCGTCCTGAGCGATGACAGTCCCGAGGATGGGGAGGGTGGCGCGGCTCTGTTCGGCCACGACGTACAGATCACCGTCAAGGACTTCGACACGGGGCAGGAGACGGTTCACACCCTCGCCGAGGTGGTGCGGCCGGGAACGGAGTGGCCGGCCGTGGTCGGGGGGTTCGACCGGGAGGGCTATCTCGCCGCCGACGGCACCGAGCGCATAGTCCTGAACTACGACTTCACCGATCCCGCCTTCCAACTCCTGCGAGAAGACGGCACCCGGATCGATGCCAGCAACATCATCGAGGTCGAGTTCGAATACGTGCTGGCCAACGACTACCGGATCCAGATGTGGTCGAACCGGCAGACCGGCACCGGCGGGGAGAAGGACGTTCCCCAGCCGCCGCTGACTGGTGCCCTCATCGACCAGGAGGAGCCCGTTCTGTTTACCATCGAGCGGGCGCGGGGCAACGTTGCGCACCTTACCAATGTTCAGGTGGTGAGTTTCCACTACGGTCTGCCCACGGCGAACCTGGTGGGTGGGTTCACGGTCGAGGCCACGGACTTGCTCGGCTTCGACTTCTACGGCGAGTGGGATCGGAATGTGCGCTATTCGCAGTATCCCAACACCTTTCGCTTCAGCGCCAACAAAGGGCACGAAATCTCGTCCCGCAGCGCCGGGGCCTCGCTGCTGACGATCTCCAGGCAGGACTACCCTTACTTTGCCTTCGCGGAGCTCTACTCCATAGACGAGGACTACTCGACGAGCGCGTTCGTCTCCGACAATCAGGGGGACTTCAAGTACGATCAGCCCGTCAGCGTGCTCTACGAATTCGTCGACGACAACGACGACAACGATCGCCGGGCGGACTGGTCGAGGGCGGGCGGTGGTACGACCGATACGCAGGTCTACCCGGGCTGGGACGAGAACTGGGACTTCATCTCTGATTTCAACCAGAACGATTCCGGCGCCATTCCGAACAGGATTCCCGACTACGACGAGCCGTTTCTGCGTCACGATGTGGACCGCCCGGAGTTTCTCTTCGGCATCGATTTGAACAACAATGCCTGGATCGATCGATTCGAGGACGATGACTTACCCGATTACCCGTACAAAGCAGACCGACGGGGCTATAACATCTTCGGGGGAATTCATCTGACGCCCGAGTCCCGGCTGTTCCTGGGCCGAATCGAGGAGGAGATGTTCTCCGACGAGCGCCGGAACACGGGCACCTACGCCCTGTTCACCATCGACAGGGAATACGCCGGCCTCGGACGGGTGCGGGTCTTCGACATGCTCAGGAGGGTTTCGGACAGCATCCCCGACGACCGCAGGGCGTCGGCGCTCTTCAGGGCTGCGCCGCTGCAGCCCCTCGTACCGGACATCCTGCCGGCGCCCGATACGTGGATCAACACGGGCTGGGTCGGCTTCGATTACGCAGGGGTCCCGCGACTGAAAATCATCAACAAGCTCAAGCACGAATTCTACAACCAGGAGAAGGGCGCCCGCGACATCGACGGCCGGCCGCTCGACGAGGCGACCACCTTCTTAGGGCTCGTGAACAAGGTCGAATACCGTCTCGATGCGGCGGGATTGAGTCTGTACCCGAAGCTGAAGAGCGAGTTCCTGTATCAGGAGGCCTTCGCAGCCGAGGACGACGATCGGCACCACTGGCAGGGCCTGTTCACGCTGATGGCCCGCTTGCCGTTTCTCAGGCGCAGTGAAATCGCCGCCGGGATCGAGCTGGCCCGCTTCGCGGAACGCACCGTGGACGAAGAGGCCATGATCGAACAGCGCCTGGCCGGTGAAACCGGGGATCTCCGCTCGGCCGTGTTTGGCGTTCAGATGTCGAACCGGTCCGGGTATCTCGGCTATCGTCTGACCACTCAGCTTGGCGTCCGAATCACGCGCCTCTCGACAGAACTCATCGAGCTGGCCAGGACGGATCCGGACATCGTTTTCGCCCGGGAGTGGGAGGGGGAGACGGAGGCCATGAGCTTTTTCACCATTTACGCCGGACTCGAATGACGATGGCTGGCCATCCACGTGCCGGAATTCTCGGGACGAGCGTACTGCTGGCGGCCCTGATTCCCCTCCCCCTGCTCGCTCAAGGGCCGTACGGTTTTCGGATCGGCAACCGCGTCGGGGACGAAGTCCTCTACCGTCCCCGGGGGGTGAATATCTACGCAGAGGCCCTCGACCCGACCATCGGTCGCTGGTACCTGCCGGCATCGATGTTCGGCGAGCGGGGCCGCCGCCAGTGGGAATACACGAACTACGCTTCCGACATCTACAAGCGGTATGTGAGCAGCACACAGGAGGGGGCCTACTTCTACGATCAGTACGGCGACCTCATCACGCAGGGGTGGCTGATCTACGACTGGCGCCAGACACAGCCGGCCAGTTCGGGCGGTTCCCAGGTGCTGCAGGATGCGCGCTACATCCGGTGGTTCGACCGCCTGGTCATCGCCTCCGACGTAAGCGGCGGGCGGGGGTACGCGCTCACCGTTGGGGACGAGATGTTCGCCACTCTCACACCCATGACGTTCCGCAAGGCCGGCTTCAACGGACTGGTGGGCAGCTACGCAGCCCACCGTTTCCGCTTCACCGGTGTGCTGTCGAGAATCTCGAACCCCGCCTTCGGCGGCCTCGTGAGCTTCTCCAATTTTACCAACCTCATGGGCGGCAGGGCGGAGGTGGATGTGGCCGACTTCCTGACGGTGGGCCTGAATTTCATCAACAGTCACAACAACAGCGCCACCCGCGACGCCTTCACGGGGAATCCGATGAAGGGGTTCCTCAGCGCCGTGCAGCTGTCCGAGCGGTTGGAGCTTCTCGTACTGCGGCTGTCCGACGACTCGCCCGAGGACGGCGAAGGCGGAGTCGTCCTCTTCAGCGACGACGTGCAGATCCACACGACACTCGTGCGCGAGCTGCCCGATACGGAGCCTCCCGTCATGGCTCGGATCGACACCGTAATACTGGGCAGCGACATCGGTTTCCGACCCCTGGTGGAGGGTGGCCGGCTGGAGCGCGGTTTCCTGACGGCGAGCGGAACCGAGGATATAGTGCTCAAGTATCCGCTGGTGGAGCGACCGGAAGCGGATGTGACCGATCTGAGAACACTGCTGACAGATCGACTTCGCCTTACACCGGAGGAGGCCGAGGACGCGGTCTTCAACATCAGGGATGTCCGCTTCCGGCTCGTCGTGGCAAACGACTACCGCATCGAGGCGACCTCGAACCGGCAGACCGACGACGATGACGTGCCTCAGTTCCGGCTCGTGACGAGGGCCGAAGGGAACGTGAAGAACGGGCTGAACCGGCGAGAGGTCGTCTTCGATTACGGCCTGCCGACGGCGAACCAGATCGCGGGGATTTCGACCGAGATCCGCGACTTCCACGGCATCGACTTCTACGGCGAGGCCAACCTCAACACGACCTACCGCAAATACCCCTCGGGCGGGCTCGACAGGCACCGCGCCATCTCCGGCATTCGGGGGGACGAGCACGCCGTCGGCTTCATGCTCAACCTGTCCTGGAGACATGGCCCATGGTCCGTCTTCGCCGAGGGGTTCGGCATGGACGACGATTACACCACGAGCGTGCGTCCTGTGCGAACGGGGGGCCGTACGAATTATGATCCAGAGGCCACCAACGTGCTCTACGACTACGTCGACGACAACGACGACAACGACCGGCACCCGGACCAGCTGCGCATCGGCGAGGGCAGTCTCATTCCCGATCCGCAGCGGCCGCAGGTGACGATCGAGTCTCGCGGCAGGGCCGATCCCGA
>JAPOZF010000359.1:0-2986 GCA_026706165.1 Gemmatimonadota bacterium | reverse complement strand
TCCGGGTTACGATGAGAACGGCGATTTCATCTCCGACTTCAACCAGAACGATATCCCCGGACGGCGGAACTTCTTCCCCGACTACGACGAGCCCTTCCTGCGCTATCACGCCGATCGTCCCCGGTTCCTCGTCGGGATGGACCTGAACAACAACGGCTGGGCGGAGCGCTTCGAGAACGACGACCAGCCGGACTACCCCTACAAGAAGGACCACTGGGGGCGCAACGTATACGGCGGTGTCGAGCTCTCTCCGGGAGCGAGATTGAGAGTCGGACAGCTGCGGGAGGAGACCAGGAAAAGCTCACGAGAAAGCGTGGCGACCTACGGACTCGCGACCGCCTACGAGGATCGGCCGTGGGGGCGGGTCCGCTTGTTCGACATGCTGAAAAAGGTGGAGGACGACATTCCCGATCACTTGATGCAATGGGTCATCCCGAGGACGGACTTCGGGCGCGCTGCCACCTCGCGCGGGAGGAACCAGCCGGTGCAGGACCCCCTGGCAGCCGAGGACACCTGGATCAACAGCTTCTACGCCGACTACCGCTACGACAGCCCCCGCGGCTGGGCGACCTTTCACCGCTTCAAGTGGGAGACCTGGCGTCAGCGTCAGGCTGATGCCGAGGTCACACTCGATGCCGCCGGCGACACAGTCTCTGTTTTCGATCCCCTCGGTCCGGAGGGACGAAACGGACGGGAGCACTCCGGGTTTACCGGCCTGATCAACAAGGTCGAATACGTTCACGACCTCGGACGGATGCAGATCGAGCCGCGATTCAAGAGCGAGTTCCTCAACGAGACTCCTTTCCGGCGCGAGGAGCTCAAACGGCGCTCCTGGGACGCCATCTTCTTCCTCCAGCTGTCGATGCCGCTGCTCCGCTCGACCCAGCTGCAGGCCGGCTGGGAGCAACGCTTTTTCCACGAACTGATAGAAGACGAGGACGAACTCGCGGGCCTGTTCAGCGGCGATTTCCGCGGCTCGGTGCTGGCGCTCCAGCTGACGAATCGCAGTGATTACCTGGGCTATCACGTCACGGCACAGCTGGGCAGCCGCATCGATCGACGTTCTCTGGAGATCGTCGAGGGCGATCGGGACACAGATACCTCCGGTCTGATCTTTCTCACCGTGATGGCGGGCCTGTAGTGGCTGGCCGCCGGCTTCTCACCCTGGTCGCCATACTGCACGGACTTGCCGTAGCGGCAAGTTCCGCGTCGGAGAGCAACCCGGTGATCGCCCGGGTGGGGGCGACGGAAATCACGCTGAGCGACCTGGAGTCGTTTGGCGCCAGCCTGCCGGAGGTCTACAAGGGAGAGGAGCCCGGCGTTTCGTCGGACAGTCTGTTGCTCGAGAGTTTCATCGACAAGACCGTCCTGCTGCAGCAGGCCAGAGCGATGGGAATCGACGAAGAGCCCTGGTTCGATCCGACGATCTCGCGCTTCAGAGAGCAGAGAATGCTCATCCTCCACGGACAGCGCGAGATCAACGCCAAAGTCGTCGTCACCGAGCAGGAGATACTGGAGCAATACCGACAGACGCGACGCGATCGGGCGCTCCGGTTCGCCGGAATCATGTTGGCGACTCGTGAGGAGGCGCTCGGGGTACTGGCGGAGCTGGAAGAGGGAGCTGACTTCGCCGATCTGGCGCGACAGCGCTCGGTCTACGAAGAGACCAGGGACCAGGGTGGAGACAACTTCAGGTACCTGACCAAGGACGCCACCGCGGAGGAGATCAGAGAAGAGATCTTTCGCCTCGAGATGGGGGAGTTCTCCGAACCCGTGTCCCTCGCATACAGGGGCGCGAGACACTATGCGATTTTCAAGATACTGGACGAGATGCCACTTCCGGTAGCCGAGTCCGAGGATGTGCTGCGGGGAGAGGTGTTTGCTCGAAAACAGCAGGAGCGTGTAGCGGCGGTAAGCGATTCGCTCGTCGAGGCGTACGCGCCGCAGATCCAGTTCGAAGTCGTTTCCGATCTGCTGCGATCGACCCACTCGACGCCGGGAGACACTGCCGCGGTGGCGGGTATCGACCCGAGCGTCGTCATCGTCGACTACCGGGGAGGGCAGCTCACGGTCGGAGGTCTGCAGAGCATGGCGCCCCAGGGACAGGGATTTGCCGACAGCACCTCCTTCCTGAGGTATCTTCGAGACCGCGTCATCGTCGATCGACTTCGCCTGGAGGAGGCGCATGCCGCAGGACTGCACCAGGACCCCTCGGTCGTCTCGGCGGTGGAGGCCGAACGGCAGGACCTGCTCATGAGTACCGTGCGGGATCGGGAAGTGGTCGAGCAGGTGGCGGTCTCACCCGAAGAGGCCAGGGCCTACTACGAAGATCACCCGGAGCTCTTTCAAACCCTGGACGAGATGGAAGTGATCGAAGTGCTGGTCCCTTCTCCGCAGCTGGCGCGGCAACTGAAGCAAGAGTTGGAACAGGGGGCGGACCCGGAGGAGCTGGCGACCTCGCACACCTTCCGCGAGGGGGGGGCGCACCACGGAGGTCGGATCAAGCTGGGCACGGTAACGCGCTATCCAGACGTCTACGAAGCGGCGAAGGAGATGGAGGTCGGCGACATCGGGGGGCCGGTGAAAGTGAAAGACGGATATTCCGTGTTTGTGATCCTCGACCGCAAGTCGCCGGAGCTCAAGCCGTACCACGATTTTTCCAGGCGTCGCGCCACAGCGTTCGTCACAATGCAGAAAAGATCCCGGGCCTACAAGGACTACTTGCGCAGGTTGCGGGACAGGTACGGCGTAACGGTCTTCTGGGACGAACTGCAGAAGATCGACAGATCGTAGAGCCCATGCTCGGACCGCGCTCGTCCACTCCGGGAACGTCGTCGTCGCGATCCCCCTTCACCTGGAAAGGACCTCCTCGTCGGCTGCCTGCTGTCGCTGTTCGCCGGCGCCCCTGGGTTCTTCACCGGCAAGATCCGGCTTTCTGCCTTCGTCGCCTGGCTCCAGAAGGCCGTTAGCCTGGAGTACGGTTGCC
>JAPOZF010000440.1 GCA_026706165.1 Gemmatimonadota bacterium | reverse complement strand
GCCCTGAGCTCGGACGCATACTTTCCGTTCCGCGACAACATCGACCGGGCAAGCCGCAGCGGCGTCGAGTTCATCGTGCAGACCGGGGGATCGGCCATGGACCGGGAAGTGACGGAAGCCGCCGATGACTGCGGAATGGTCATGGTCCACTCAGGCATCCGGCTGTTCCACCACTGAAGAATCACAACGGCGCCAGCCAGCCGCCGTCGACGGGAAGGGCCACTCCCGTTATCCAGGCGGCGTCGTCGGAGGCGAGAAAGACGCAGGCCCGGCCGATGTCGCCGGGCAGGCCGAGCCGCGGCAGGGGGGTTTTTTCGCGGCACTCCTCTATCTGTTCGGGCGTCAGGTAATCCTGAATCGCGGTCTCGATGTATCCGGGACAGACCGCGTTGACGGTGATGCCGTCCGCCCCGACCTCAAGGGCGGTATCGCGGGTGAGGTTGACGACACCCGCCTTTGCCGGCGCGTAGGCGGGACCGCCGCCGCCGCCGAAAGCGTGCACCGATGCGATGTTGATGATTCTCCCGGCGCGGGATTTCCGCATGTGGGGCAGGACGTGCCTGGTGCCCAGGAAAACCCCCTTGAGATTGACGCCGATAATCCGCTCCCACTCCGCCACCGGGAGTTCCTCGCTGTTGCCGAGGGTGAAGATGCCGGCGTTGTTGACCAGGATGTCGACGCCGCCGAACTCCGATGCCGCGGCGGCCATCAGCTGCCTGACCTCCTCTTCCACCCCTACGTCGGCCTGGACAAACAGGCCCCTGGCGCCCAGCTTCTCCACCTCCTCCACGGTAGGAGTGGAGGTGTCCTGCTCGTGATACCTGCCCCGTTTCGGGGCCTCCTGAACGTCGGCGACGGCGACGTTGGCTCCCTCGCGGGCAAACTCGATGCACACCCCCCGCCCGATCCCTGAACTCCCCCCGGTTACGACTGCGGTGCGACCCTCGAGAACCATCGCTTGCTCCTGTGTGCTGTTGCCGCTGTTCCGGTGATGTCTCGCTGCGAACCGGTTGTGCAAGGTAACCGGCTGCGGAAATCGGAGTCAACACGTCCTCTCTCGACCTCCATGCTCTCTCCCCCTGCTCTGACCTGGCTCGCCCTGGCGACTCTCGCGGCCTCCACATCCGCCCAGCCACCGGGAGACGCCGAGGCCGACACCGCCGCCTACTACCAGCGCCTGCGCCACTTTCGCGCCGTCAAGGACAGCCTGCTGGGGGAGGAGGGCTCGCCGATTCCGGAAAGGGAACGAGGGTCGTTCGCGGGGCTGAGCTATTTCCCTCCCGAGGCCGGGTTCCTCGTCGAGGGAGACCTCCATCTCTACGGCCGCAGCCGACGGATTCTCAGCGCCACCAACACCGACTCCCTGCTCCCCGTGGTCCGCTACGGCCGCTTCGTCTCGGAGTTCTCCGGGGAGCGGTTCTGGCTCGAGATCTACCTGACCGAGGCTACCGATGAGCTCGCCGTCTTCTTCACCGATCCCACCAACGGCGAGTCGACCTACGGCGGCGGACGGTACGTACCGGTTCATTGCGGAGAGGGGGGCCGCTGCGTCATCGATTTCAACGAGTCCTACAATCCGTACTGCGCCTACGACGAGCGCGCCTACATATGCCCGATGCCCCCGCCGCAGAACAGCCTCCCCTTTGCGGTGACGGCGGGAGAAAGAGCCTACACCGGGCCGCCTCCCTAGAACCGTGCCATCCGGTTGCGGCATTGCGTCATTCGCTTGCCGGGAATACACTCCGGCAGCCCTGGCGCCGTTTCCCTATATTTCCGGGGAGATTTCTCAGGGAAATCCCTTCCTTTTTTGCGCAGCCTCCCCGGCTGCCTTCGGCTCCTCCCCCTGACATACTGCCTCTTTTCTGAACAGAGGCACTGCGATTCGGCCCCTGCGGGACCGCCTCTTCGGTGAGGTGTCGTTCCCGCTCGATCCCGGCGACCCCGCACCCGGACTGCCAGGCCATTGGAAAGCGAACCCCCATGACCTCTTTTCGGCATCTACCCGGACCGACCATCCAGTCCCGGGAGGCGGTCGACCTCGAAGAGAGTTCTCCGGAATCCTACCTCTTCTTCAACGAGACCACGCGAAAATACGTCCAGGCCTACAGGCAGCTCGAGGAGCAGTTCGAATATCTCGACGCAAAGCTCGAAGAGACCAACAACCAGCTCCGGCAGAGCCTGGAGGAGAAAGACCGTGTCAGCAAGTACCTGAACAACATCCTCGAGAGCATGAGCGGGGGGGTCCTCGTCCTCGACCTCGAGGGCAGAATCACCCTGTTCAACCAGGCGGCCGAGGAAATCACCGGCCGTTCCCAGGAGGAAGTGCTCGGCCGCCGTTACGAAGAGGTCATGGGAGAGAACGGGGGCGGGGGCAAGTCCGCCCTATTCACGCTCGACTCCGGAACCGGCCTGCAGACCCAGGAGAAAGAGCTGAAGCGCTCCGATGGACGCACGATCCCCCTCGGCTTCAGCTCATCCCTGGTCAGGGATCACAACGGCGAGGTTCTCGGCGCCCTCGAGGCTTTCAACGACCTCACCGAGGTGAAACGCCTGGAAGCGCAGGTTCAGCGCATGAACACCCTGGCCGCCCTCGGCGAGATGGCGGCGACCGTGGCCCACGAGATACGCAACCCCCTGGGGGGCATCGCCAGCTTCGCCAACCTGCTGGAACGCGACCTCGATTCCGGCGATCCGAACAGGCGGCTGGTCAGCAAGATCACCGAGGGCGTTGCCCGTCTCAACCGCATAGTATCGAGCCTGTTGAGCTACACCAGGCCGCTGAACC
>JAPOZF010000484.1 GCA_026706165.1 Gemmatimonadota bacterium | reverse complement strand
GTTTCCGGCATACCTGCGGACAATGCCGGTTCTGCCGCGGCGGACTCATCGGGCTCTGCCCCGAGCGCCGCAGCATGGGCGTGCACGTCGACGGGGCTTTCGCGAGGTACGTCTGTCAGCGGGAGGAAAGCGTTCACAGGCTCCCGGCCGGCGTCGACTTCGAAAGCGGCTCCCTGTGCGAGCCGACCGCGGTAGCGGTGCGCGCCGTGTACGAACGGGCTTCCGTGAACCCGGGCGACGTGGTCATGGTCTCGGGACCGGGGCCGGTCGGCCTGCTCTGTCTGCAGGCGGCCAGGAGCCTCGGCGCCGCCGTCGTCCTGGCCGGAGCTTCCGGAGATGAAGCCCGCCTGGAACTCGGGAAAGAACTGGGCGCCGACGCCGTCATCCAGGTGGGCGCCGACTCTTTCGATCCCCTGCGGGACAGGACCGGCGGACTGGGAGCCGATGTCGCGATCGAATGCGGCGGTTCCCAGGCCTCGCTGCAGCAGTGCATCGCCCACGCCCGCAAGGGGGCGCAACTGGTGCTGGTCGGCCTTTTCAGCGGCGAGGTCGCGGTCGATCTGAACGCCGCGGTCATCAAGGAGCTGACCCTGCTCCCGAGCTTCACCTACGGGCACGGGACCTGGGAGCGGGCGCTGCAGCTGCTCGGTGAGGGGAAGATCGAGACGGCCCCGCTGATAAGCGGCCGTTTCCCGCTGAGCGAGTGGGAACAGGCATTCGCGGCAGTGCGCTCCCGGCGCGGGCACAAGTACCTGCTCCTGCCGGAGGAGTGAATCCGGCCGCCTTCTACCTGCGCTCGCTTGCGCGCCCGGGAACCTGATGGTCAGGCAGGGTCGGTCCGCTGATTTCGCTGAGGCAGCTCCCCCGGACCCGGGGTTGTCCGGGTCGAGACGCTGCCCGAACCTGGGCGGGCACTTGTGAACGACTTGCCGGAGTGCCAATGCGAGGCGCCGGTCAGCGCTCGCGGACCAGCACCGCCCGCCCTTGGGTGAGGGCCCGCACCGCCCGCACGGCACCGGCCTTCATCAGGGCGACGTCCTCCTCGACGAGCAGGGCCTGCGCGCCGTCGACGCTCAGCTCGATCTCTCCTCCCGACACCAGCCAGTGTTCGTTGACCTGCAGGGGGGCCCCGGCAGCCAGGGTTTCGCCGGCATCGAAATGGATCTCGCGGAACTCGCTCAACGGACAGCGCGACCCCGGATTCGCCAGGGGTCCCTGGTTTTCCACCCCCGGAACGACGAACCCTTCGGCGGCAGGCACCGGGGGATCGTCCTCCACCAGTATGTGAGCCGCCCGCATCTTTCCCTCCAACCGCGTCACGATCGCCGTGTTCTCCCAGGGCTCGAACATCTGGAAACGGTGCACCACCCCCATCGGGGTGTACACCATCGTGTTCGGGGTCACTTCCCGTTTTTCACCGCCGACCCAGACCTCGCCGCGGCCGGAGCGGAACAGCCAGATCTCGTCGCTGTCGTGGTAATGGGGCTCGACCCCGTGACCGGAGGGGACGGTCGTGAACAGGCGCAGGCAGCCGAGCGCCGTCCAGGAAGGGAACTCCTCCTGCTCCCAGTACACGAGGTTGGAGTTCCGCGAGCGGATCTCGAAGCGGTTCCCGCGCAGTATCATCGGGCCCCTCGCTTTGTGATCGGACTCATGCGGACCTGTGCCGGCTACACGCAGGCCAGGGCGGCGAGCAGCGCCTTGATGTACCCGACCGAGTAGGCGAACGAGTGGGTGTTGCCGTCGACCTTGACGACGTCCCCCTCGAGACGCGGGTAGTGGTCGGGGTTGAGGCAGCCGTCGAAGCCGACGCGCCTGAGCTCGAGCAGGATCTTGAACATGTTCATGTCGCCGTCGTCGAGCAGGGTCTCCTCGAAGGCGCCGGCGGTGGCGAGGCTGGCGCGCACGTTGCGGAAGTGGACCTCGAACAGCTTCCCCTTGCGGCCGTAGTTGTGCAGCTCGTCGAGCACCAGGGGCAGGCCGCCGGCCTGGGCGCGGGTTCCGCAGCAGTACAGGTACCCCACGCTCGGGCTGGGGAAGGCGTCGATCAGCCGGTGCAGCCCGAGGCCGCCGAAGAGGGCGTCGGCGTTGGGCGGATCCGAGGGGTGCATCATCAGCTTCACCCCGTTCTCCTCGGCGATCGGCACGAGGCGCTCGTACGCGGCGCACACTCTCGACCAGCGCTGCTCCTGCACCTCGGCGGGAGGGGGCGGGGACTTGTCCTCCGCCCTCGCCAGGCTGCCGCCGCGGGCGAGGTAGCCGCCACGGTGGGGGGCCTCGTACCCCCTGACCATCCAGTCGTAGGTGGTGTAATGGAAGTTGACCCTGCCGAGGGGATACCCCGCTTCCCCGAGCACCCGCAGGGAGTCGCAGACCGCGTCGAGGTTGTCATCGGCCCCCTCCTTCTCGTCCATGAAGGCCTCGCCGAGGTTCGGCAGGCTGACGCGGTTCGCCTGCATCCCCCAGGAGTGGATCTTCTTCCTGATCTTCAGCGCCTCGTCGAGATCGAATACGCCGCGGTCGTCCGCCGGCAGCGGCATGCCGTCGCAGCAGTCGACCCCGAGCTGGCACAGCCGCTTCAGGTTGGCATCGGAAAGGTCGTGGCACCATCCGGCTACTCTGATCATTCTCATTCTCCCATTGAAATGAGGCGCTTCCGCCCTACCAGGTTACCTTGCGGGCCCCGCCCCGGGGCCCGGCTTTCAGCACGGCTTCGGCGACGGCGACCGCCTTGATCGCCTCGGTGCCGGGAGTGAGGCACCCCGCCCTCCCCGCGATGCAGGCG
>JAPOZF010000764.1:587-2785 GCA_026706165.1 Gemmatimonadota bacterium | reverse complement strand
CCCCAGAGTTGTAGGGTCCGCCGATGCCGACGCCCTCCCCCTTCTCGCCGCAGGGAGGCAGCAGCCCCTCCAGCGAGGTCTGCTCGAGCAGGGTGTAGCGCCCGGCGAGCAGGAAGCAGTCGAAGTCGCCGGCGCGCGCGAAGTCGGCCAGGACCTGCCACTGGTTCATGCCGGCCCCGACAGCCTTGATCACCCCCTGCGAGCGCAGCTCGTCGAGCACCGGGTAGGTCTGTTCCATCGCCTCCCTGAAGTGGCTGACGCCGTACGGATCGAAGTCCGGCTGCAGGCTGATCCCCTCGTCCGGGTCGTGGATGTAGACGATGTCGATGCGGTCGGTGCGGAGGCGCCCGAGGCTCTCGTCGAGGGAGCGCCTGACGGCGTCGGCGGAGAAGTCGAACTCCGATTTCAGCGGCGGATGGTCGACGAAGAAGCCGTCCTCCGGATCGCCGCTTTCCCGCGGCACAAGGGAGTAGCCGACCTTGGTCGAGAGGACGATCTCGTCCCGGCGGGGGGCGAGGTGGTCGCCGTAGCGGCTCTCGCTGAGCCCGAAGCCGTAGAGGGGGGCGGTGTCGAAATAGCGGACGCCGGCCCCGTACGCGGCGGCGAGGCAGTCGGCCACGTCCTCCTCGGGGATCGCCTCGAAGAGGTTGCCCAGGGGGGCCCCGCCGAACCCCATGCGGGTCACTTCCAGGCCGAGCTTGCCGACCGATTGCCTCTCGTTGACTTTCATGCCATCACTCCCGTAGCGGAATGGCGTCGGGCCCGTTGGGGAAGCGGAAAATGCCTTCAACTGGCCGGTTGCGCGTCGAACATAGGGTGACCGCCGGCCGCGTCAATGAAGCGGGAGCAGGCGGAAGGGCCCCGAGGTTCGCATAGCGGCGACCCTGAGCAGCCCGTGGAAAAACCCGTCCGGGCCGGGGGCAGCCCTGGCCCTCGCCCGCAGAGCGACTTTGTCGCCGGGCTGTCGTGAACGGTCCGTGGCGGCCCCGCAGCCGCCCGTCTCTCTCCGGAAAACCCTGCCGGCCCGGCACCCCTCCCATCAATAAAGAGAGATCCTTCATGCACGTAATCGCCGCCGACAAGCTGCACCAGCTCGTATTCGATGTCTGCATCGCCGCCGGGGCGGACGAGCGCAACGCCGCCTGCCTTGCCGACCACCAGGTGCTGTCCAACCTGCGCGGCGTCGACACCCACGGCATCTGGCACCTGCCGCTCTACGTCGACCAGATCCTCGCCGAACAGCTGCTGCCGACCAACTGGCCGCAGGTCCTCCGGGAGACCGGGGTCTCCGCCCTCGTCGACGGCTGCTGGACCTTCGGGCAGACCACCGCCATGGTCGCCACCGAAATCGCCGTCGCGAAGGCGCTCGACCGGGGAATGGCGGCAGTCGGGACGGTGCGCTGCAATCACATCGGGCGCCTCGGCCACTTCGTCGAGATGGCCGCGGCGAAGGGGTGCGTCGGGATCGTCGCGGCCGGGGGGTTCTCCGAAATCCTGCCGGTGGCCGCCCCCTTCGGCGGGCGGGAGCGGGTGCTGAGCACCAACCCGGTCGCCATGGGTTTTCCGGTCGAGGAAGGAGCCGATCCGGTGATGTTCGACTTCGCGACCACGGCGATATCCGGGGTAAAGGTCCTGAACGCGAGCCGCCGCGGGGAGCAGCTGCCCCCCGGGTGCGTCGTCGACCGGGAGGGCAGGCCGACCACCGATCCGGGCGCCTTCGAGGAAGGGGGCGCCCAGCTGCCGTTCGCCGGACACAAGGGGTACGCCCTGAACGTCGCCGTCGAGTACCTCGGCCGCATCCTCACCGGCAGCGACACGTACGCCGAGGACCACCGCGGCACCGACGTCGTGCGCCATCACGGCACCACCATCCTCGCGGTCAGGGCGGACCTGTTCCGGCCGCTGGAGGAGTTCCGGGCGAGCGCCGCGGAGATGGCGGAGCGGCTGCGCAAGGCGGCTCCGGCCCCGGGGCACGAGGAGGTGCTGGCTCCCGGCGACCCGGAGGCGCGGGCCCAGGCGGAGCGGGAGCGGAACGGGATACCGGTGGCCGACGACATCTGGGAGAGCTTCCTGGCTACCGCGGAGAAGGTGGGCGTGACAGTCGAGGAATAGCGGGGATTCAGCGGCTGCCGGATTCAGGCGGAGTTGCGTCGGAGCGCACCCGGGCCGGCAAGGCCGGATTTTCCCGGAGTTCTGCG
>JAPOZF010000764.1:0-577 GCA_026706165.1 Gemmatimonadota bacterium | reverse complement strand
TCGGCCGGGGGAACCGCCCCTTTTCCGTTCGCAGGGTGCGGCCCCTTTGGACAGCCCGGCCCGGATTCGACGAGGGGCCCCGCCCGGAAGCGGCCGGCAAACTCAATCCTCCACTCCCCTGCGTCGCTGGTTATGTCGATGACGTTGCCGTGCGGATCGAATGCCTTGAAGGCGGCCGACGGCGGCTCGCCGGCGCTGATCGCCGCACTGAGGGCATCGGTTTCTCCCGGTCGATAAATCAAAGTTGTGGATTCGCGATGGAATTGACGCGCGGATCGAAGCGGTGCTCAATTTAGCGAGACGACCCTCATTCCACAGGACGAGACATGAAAATCACCGAGATCAAGATGGTCACCCTGGAGCTGCCCGAAGGGGGCGGCCCCGGCCGCATGCCGCAGCTCGTGCAGGTCCCCGGACTGCGGCGCATCCAGTACCGCGCCGGCCACGACCCGGCCCGCACCCCGGTCGAGACGCCGCACTCGAAGCCGCGCGAGACCTTCCTCGAGGTGCGCACCGACGAGGGGATCACCGGCCGCGTCCCGGTGTCGACCATGGACAGCTGCCACCTCGGCATCGT
>JAPOZF010000632.1 GCA_026706165.1 Gemmatimonadota bacterium | reverse complement strand
GGCACAGGCCGGTCTTCTCGTCGACGTACCCGTGAAGCGCGGCGATGATGTCGAGCTGGGTCTGCCGGTATTCTTCCGGGGCGACGATTCCGGTCGGCTCGCGCCCCTCGAGGTTGATGAAGATGTGGACGAGCCCGACGTCGGCGGCGATGGTGCGCTCCCAGTCGATCCCGCCTCCCTCCCTGCCGGTGAGGAATCCTGTCTCTTCGAGCACCTTCGAGACGTTCACCGCCCCGTACTGGGTCGGGGTGCCGCCGTGATCGGAGACAACAAGGCAGACAGTGTCGTCGTCGGCGAGGGCGGCCACCCGGCCGATCATCGCGTCGACCGAGGCGAAGGTGCGCTCGAGCCCCTCGCGGCAGCGGGCGAGGGTGCCGGGGTCGGCGCCGCTGACCTCGTCGGCCTGCGCCAGGAAGAAGTGGCTGGCGTAGTCGGGGGCGTGGGACTCGATGAAGAGGATGTCCCACTCGCGCGAGCCGGTCAGGTACCCGGCGACGTCGGCGAGCCTCTGGTGGTGGAAGTCGAGGAGCTCGAAATAGGTGTCGTCGTCGACGACTCCGAGGGCGTCGCGGGCGGGGTTCTGCAGGAAGTTTCCGACCTCCTCGTCGAGCTCCCGCGACAGCGGCACCGGGGCGGTGTACCCGACCGCGGGCCAGATCTGCGGCATGAAGAGCTCGAAGCGCTCGAGGCCGGGGGGCATCGCCACCAGCTTGGCCTGCACGTACCCGTCGATCTCCTCGCCGTCGATGAGGAAGGTGTCGCGCCACCACTCGCTCCACTGGCCCTCGGACAGCTCGGCGACCGCAGCGCCGCAGTCCCGGTCGCGGCAGACCAGAAGCCGGTCGTAGCCGTCGCCGCCGCTGGCGTAAGCGAGGCCGTAGTAGGTCTTCGGTTTTGCGGTGCTGCCCCTCGGCTTGCGGCCTCGGGTGAGCGGCCTGACGGTCAGGTCCACTGCGCGCGGCGGCATCTGCGACTCGGGCAGATTCTTCCAGTTTCTGCTTCCGGCTGCCTTGATCCTCACCGGGTCAGCGACCTCGATAGTCTGCAGGGCGCTCGGGTCCAGCGTCTCCGGGTCGCGCTCGCCGCCGACCGGCCGCGGTTTCCAGTCGCCGGAGACGAACAGGTGGTAGCCGGCGATCTGGTGCACGTTCGACACCCCGGGACCGGTTCCCTCGACCTGCACCCCGTCGCGGACGGTGGGGGGCCAGGACATCTCCCACTTGACGAGAATCGGCTTGCGGCCGGCGCGCTCCATCGCATTCCACAGGTACTCCGATTTCGACAGGCCGGTGTCGATGCCCCAGACCGTCTCGTCGAGGCGGCCTCCGGGCTTGCGGATGTTGAAGTCCATGACTTCGTGGTTGCCCGGCCAGGAACCGGTGGACGTGGCCGTCCAGCCCGGCGGAGTCAGCGTGGGAAACACGCCGATCATCGGCCGCCGCACCCCCCTGCCGGCAAGGGCCGCGAGGTTGGGCATGTGCCCCCCGTCCATCATCCGCGACACCAGCTCCATGCTGGCGCCGTCCATGCCGATCACGATGGCTCGCTTTGCAGGTGGGTTCATTTCCTGTGTCCGTTCTCTCCGGGATGACGGTGAAGTGTTGACGCCTGAAGGGGATTTCAGGCCGGGACAAGGTACGGCTCCCGGTATATGGGTTCCACCGCGACGGCGGGGTCCGACAGGGGCGGCTTCAATGTCGGGACCGGACAGGCGAGGGCGGTGCAGCGGCGCGTCGACAGGGCTGCGATTCGGGTCCGGAAGCCATGGCCCTGACGGCCGGGGAACCGGTTGAGGGTGACCGTTGCGCTGCCATCCCGCGGAATGGTTCCCCGGGCCCGCAGCTGCTGCCTTTCCTATTCTTCCGGCTCGGTAACGGTCAGCACCTGGTTCACCTCGACATCCTCGAGGGTCTGCACGATCCCGCTCGGCCAGCGCAGCGTCACCTTGTCGACGCGCCCGGCCTTGCCGAGGCCGAAGTGGACGCGCATGTCGTCGTGCCCGAGGTAGCTGCCGCCGCTGCGCACCTCGTTCACCTGGCGGAAGCCCGCCGCTTCGATCTCGATCCGGGTTCCCACTCCGTCGCGGTTGCTTTTGCGGCCGACCGTCCCGACCAACAGGTAGTTGCCGGCGTTGCCCCCGTCGTTGCGCAGCAGGTTGGGTTTTCCGTTCAGGTTGAGGACGAAGATGTCGATGTCCCCGTCGGCGTCGAAGTCGGCGAACCCCGCGCCCCTGCTCACCTCGCGGATCGCCAGCCCCGGCCCCGATTCCCGCGACACGTCGCGGAAGGTCCCGTCTCCGAGATTCTCGAACAGCAGGTTGAGCTGGGCGTAGCTGGCGTTGGTGTGCGGCAGGTCCGCTTCCGGATAGGTGTGGCCGTTGGCGACGTAGATGTCCTTGTCGCCGTCGTTGTCGTAATCGAAAAGGGCGGTTCCCCAGCCGACCTCCGGCTCTCCGACGGCGGCGACACGGGACACGAAGGAGACGTCGAGGAAGAAGCCGTTCCCCTCGTTCCGGTAGAGGGTGTTGTGCTCCCCCTCGAAATTGGAGACGAAGATGTCGAGGCGGCCGTCGTTGACGTGGTCGCCGACCCCGACTCCCATGCATCCCTGCTCGGCGCCCTCGGCGTCGAATCCGACCCCGGAGCCGAGTCCCTCGTCCGAGAAGGTGCCGTCCCCGTTGTTGATGAACATCATGTTCCGGGTCATGTCGTCGGCGACGAACAGGTCGGGCCAGCCGTCGTCGGTGAAGTCGGCGAAAACCGCGCCGTACCCGAAAAACCTGCGGCCGGCC
>JAPOZF010000006.1 GCA_026706165.1 Gemmatimonadota bacterium | reverse complement strand
GGAGGCGACGAACCCCGAGTACAGGGCCGCGCTCGTCTCCGGGTCGCTCTCGTCGTCGCGGATCACCAGCTGCACCCGACGGCCGGCAATGCCGCCCCTCTCGTTCAGCAGATCGACTGCCAGCCGGTACCCCCACGCGAGGTCGTTGCCGGCGCCGGCATGCCGCCCGGTCTCGGCCAGGGCGGCCGCAAGGGTGATGGGCTCGGCCTCGGGCTCCGGCCCCGCCGGGTCGTCGCCGCAGCCGGCCACTGCCAGCGCGAGGACGGCGATGCCGAGGAGCAGGGTTGACTTCAGAAGCACCCGTGTCGCTGTCGGGCCGGCTCGATACTCCTTGTTCATGGGAACCCCCGTAAACGGTGATAATTCAGTTGACCGACGGTGAAATCTGCAGGCAGGGAGTTTCTTCGCAACTCCTGGCGCCAGCGCTACATTGAGGGTCGAGTAAGGGAGAATTTCCCATGGCACTGCTTTCCACCCGCGTCACCGCCGCCCTGGCCAATGCACCGGAAGGCTCGGCATTTTCGCCAGGTACCAGCAAACCCCGGTCTACCACAAGCCCGTAACTGTCGAAGCCGCCCCCGACGACATGCGCCGCTCCCCGTCACTCAGGGGCGACCAGCGGCGAGGCCTGGCCCCACTGGCCGGCGAAGACGAAGTCGGTCAGGGGCTTGCGGGTGCGGGACCGGGCTTCGCCCTCGCGGTAGCGCTCCGGCAGGCCGGCCGGGTCGCCGAGGTAGCCCAGGGCGATGGCCGCGGCCGGCTCGAACTGTTCAGGGACGGCAAAGACCCGCTGCGCCTTTTCCACGTCGAAGCCGGCCATCTGGTGCATGTACAATCCCAGGTCGAGAGCCTGGACAGCCATCTGCGCCACGGCCTGGCCCACATCGTAGAAGGCGTGGCGGTTGGGGTCGCCGTCCTCGTCGAGAAGCCGGGCAACCGCCAGCATGAGCACCGGGGCCCTGGCCGCCCAGCTGGCGTTGCCGCGCGAGAGGCAGTCCAGGAGCTGGTTGAACAGCCCGGTTTCGGTCTTGGGAGCGACGATGAAATTCCACGGCTGCTCGTTGTAGGAGGACGGGGCCCAGCGGGCCGCTTCGAGCAGGGTGACCAGACTGGCCGGCTCCACCGGGCGGCCCGCAAAGGCGCGGGGGCTCCAGCGATGGCTCAGCAGGTCGTGGATGGGGCGGGAGGTCCTGGCGATCCTGTCCATTGGAGTGTCCATTCCGCTCAGGCCCTGGCCCCGGCGGCCTCGAGGAAGGCGATCGCCTTTCTGTGCTTCTTCTCCCGCGCCCGGGCCAGCGGCGTGCGTCCCTGACTGTCCTTCTGGTCGAGCCTGGCGCCGTACTCCAGCAGCAGCTGCAGCATCTTGTCCCCGGCGCCGTAATGCACCGCCACGTGCAGGCAGTTTTCACCCTCCTTGCTCTTGATCCGGTTGGGATCCTGGCCGTTCTCCAGGAACCACTTCGCACCTTTGATGCTGCGGCTTGAAACCGCGCAGCCGAGGGGGGTGTAGCCGCCGTGGTGCCCGGTGCCGCGGGTGCCGTCCATCCTGATCCCGGACTCGAGCAGCAGGTTCAGGGCCTCGAACCGTCCGTCGCAGGCCGCGTGGTTCAGGTTGTCGTCGTCGCCCGGGGTGGCCCCGGCCTTCAGGAGCGTTTCGATCATCCCGAGGTTGTCGGTGTAGATGGCCAGGTCGAGGGAGCCGGCGACGTCGGCGCCGTGGTCGAGCAAGGTCCGCGCGATGCGCACCAGCGCCTTTCTCCTCTCTTCGTCGTCGTTCCCGACTCGCGAGCTGACACAGTACGTCAGCGCCGTCCAGCCCTTGTCGTCGGTCCAGATCCGGGTTCCCCGGTCATGAGCCGTCGCCAGGGACGGATCCTTCTTCAGGAGGGCATTGACGCGCGCTTCCTCCCCCAGAACGGAGGCGTGGAAGATGTCGTGCGGACCGGACACCCGCTGCAGCATCGCCGGCAGGAACTCCGTCGCCTCCCCGGTGGCGCACAGGGCGACCGCGCTGATGAGGGAACCGCTGCCCGTCATCATCGGATCGGCGCCGGCATCGAGAAGCAGTTCCACCGCCCGGTGATGGCCCTCGTGCTTGGGCGCCGTCTTCTTGTATTCCACGGTGCGGTGCAGGGGGCGGTAGTAGAACGGCCCCCTGGACTGGACGTTCGCATCGGCCCCGTTCTCCAGCAGGAGGGCCACGGCCTCCACCCGGCCGGCGTAACAGGCGTCCATCATCGGCTTCCAACCGGTTACCAGGGCGGGATCTTCCCCGAGCGCCGCCCGCATTGTGTCGAGGTCCCCTGCCGCTGCGGCGGCGGCAAGTGATTTTGCCAGGTTCAAATCAGGGTCTCCTGTTTCTGTCGTTGTGGAACAAAACAATCCGGTGGCTGAGACATCCCCGACACACCATGGAATGCCGGGCAACTCGAGGCTGAGAATTCAGCAACTACCCTTATTACTACCCTTACTCAGGATTACTACCCCTATTCCGGGAAAACGCCAGCGTCCACCCGGACCTCAGAACCAGATGAGAAACCGCGTCGGTTTTCCCGGTTCGCTCTCAAGAGTGTAGTGAAATCCGTGGTTGCGCAGCACTTCGGCCGCCAGGGTCAGCCCTACACCCTGTCCGCCTTCCTTGGTGCTGAAGAAGGGGGTAAACAGCTTTTCCCGCACCGCCGGGTCGATACCGGAGCCGGTATCTTCGACCGCCAGCTCGATCCGCCCGTTCAGGCTGATCCTCACCGAGATGGTTCCGCTCTCGCCGATAGCCTCCACCGCGTTCTTCAGGATTTTGA
>JAPOZF010000614.1 GCA_026706165.1 Gemmatimonadota bacterium | reverse complement strand
CCCCAAGGAAAGCCCGGAAGAAATTCGGAAATGCGCCCACACCCTTTAAAGAAACAGGGCGCGGGCGCCTGAGCGACTGGAGCCTCCCCGCAGGAGAGAGCTCAGTTGCAGTCGCAGCAGTCGTCGTAGTAGTAGTAGCTCCCGTGCCCCAGTACGGAGCACAGGTAGGCGCATTCACCTTCAGAGCCAACATTGGTGAAATGGTGGTCTCCGCTGTGTGCGCTCAGGAAGGCCGCACCGGCCGCGAGCACGATCCCCGCCGCGATGGCGAGAAGGGCCTTTCTGCTCCGATTCAAAATGACGTTTCATGACTTCCTCCTGTGGTTTCGGGGCTGCGCCTTTCGCTAACCCCGTTCACCCAGAAGAGATGCAAACGGCGTGCCTGTACCTGGCATGCGCCTCCACGAATGGGAACTGTAGTTCCGTAAGTCATTATTTTTCAGGTCTCTTACAGAATAACTTTTATTTTTCGGGGGGCCGTCAGCTCGTTTTTGCCACGAACCGGCTTCCCGGGTCCGCCGTATTAAATACAGATTTTTGTATTTAATACGATTTTTTGTATTTAATACGAATCCTCCATGCGCAGCCGATGGGCCCCGGTCCCGCCCGGCTCCGCCTCTTCCCGCCTCAGCCGCCGGGAGATCCAGATCACCGACAGCAGCGACGAGGCGACCGCGGAAGCGACGAACGTCCACCAGACCGCGGTCAGTCCGAAGCCCCAGTAGCGGGTCAGGGCGTACGCGACCGGCACGGCGATCAGCACCACGCGGAGGGCGGTGATGACCATCGCCGGGACGCCGCTGCCGAGGCCCTGGAAGACCCTGCTGCTTATCAATCCGGCCGCTATGAACGGGAAGGCGAGCACGAACACCCGCAGGTAGGAGGTGGCCACCCGGGCGATGCGATCGTCGTCGGTGAAGGCCCCGGCCAGCTGCGGCGCGAACAGGTAGAATCCGAGGCCGAATACGACGGCGAGCACCTCCGCCCTGAGGACGGTGTAGACCAGGGTCTTCCTGACGAGGTCGATGCGCCCGGCGCCGTAGAACATCCCCGCCAGGGTCACCTGGCTGGTGGCGAGAGCGAACACCGGCATGAAGAAGATCGAGTCCATGCGCCCGCCGATGCCGAGGCCGGCGACCGCCTCGGAACCGAACACCGACACGATGCGGTTGTAGAAGATGCTCCCTCCCGAGATCAGCAGCATCGACGCCGAGGAGGGGAGCCCGACCTTGAGGATGAGGCCCGCAGTTGTCCTCGTCAGCCCCCACGGACCGGAGCCGAGATTCAGGAAGCTGCCGCGGCGCACGAAGATGTAGAACAGGAACACCAGCATCACCGCGAACTGACTGATGACCGTCGCCCAGGCGGCCCCGGCGATCCCCAGGCCGGCGGTGAAGATCAGCAGCGGGTCGAGGGCGACGTTGAGGAGGGTGCCCCCGGCCTGGAAGAGGACCGGGGTCTTGGTGTTGCCTTCCCCGGTCATGATCGAGCGGAAGCAGGTGTTGACCACGACGAAGGCGAAGCCCGGGGCGGCGACCTCGAAGTAGCGGACCGCGAGGGCGGCGACCTCGCCGGTGGCCCCCAGGGCCGTGATGATCCCCCCCTTGAAGAGGAGGGCGGCGGCGATGACGGCGGCGGCGAACAGGAGTCCCATGACCAGGGTCTGGCGGGCGGCGTCCTCGGCCGCCTTCCTGTCGCCGGCCCCCAGGGAGCGGGCGATGGCGCTCGTCGCCCCGGTGCCGAGACCGAAGACCGTGCCGATGGCGAGAAAGACCACCGGCATGTTGAAGGTCAGGGCGGCCAGGGCGTCCCCCCCGAGCATGCCGACGAAGAACATGTCGGTCAGGTTGTAGAAGGTGTAGACCGCCATGCCCATCATCACCGGCAGCGACAGGGTCCAGACGGCGCGGCGCGGATTGGCGATGAACTCCCCTACCCGGCCGTGGCTCTTTTCCTGCGTTCCACTCATCGATTCGAAGTTACGCTATTGCCCCGAAGGGGGATCAAATCCGTGACATCCGCGATCAGCCTGGGTTAGTTTCCCGGCGTCGGCGGCCGCTTCCGCCGCCGAAAGAACCCGCCTGAAGGAGAAGCAAGTGAACTACGACGCGACGACGCGAACCTTCGACTGCGAACCGACCCTCACCGACTTCGAGGTGCTCGACTTCTGCATCAACGGCTACATCATGCTGGAGGGCGCGGTCCCCGACGACATCAACCGGCGCGCCTGCGACTACCTCGACGGCAGAATCCCCGCCAACCCCTCCTGGATCCCCGACGGCCTCGACGAGCAGGAGCTCGAGCGCATCCGCAACTCGCACGAGCCGAGCTCGATCTTCCTCGAGGACTGGTACCTCGAGCACGTGCTGCTCAACCCGAAGCTGTGCGGGGCCATGCGCTCGCTGCTGGGGCGCCACGTCGGCCTGCCGGTGCTCGCCAGCCTGCACAAGACCGAAGGGCCGGGGGAGCCCCAGTCATGGCACCAGGACGCCGACCGCATCTTCGGCCCGGAGATCGAGTTCGTCGAAGTCTTCTACTTCCCCCAGGACACCCCGGCCGAGCTCGGGCCGACCGAGTTCGTTCCCGGCACCCACTTCAAGGCCCAGGACTACCGGGCGGACTACGAGGGGGTGCTCGCCTCCGGGCCGGCCGGCACCATCGGCATCCACCACCAGAGCATCCTGCACCGCCGCGGCGAGTCGACGCGGCCCGGGGTCCGGCGCATGCTCAAGTACAACTACTGGCGCACCACGCCCCCGCAGCGGGAGTGGGTGGAGGACCCGGAGACCGACTTCCACAG
>JAPOZF010000419.1 GCA_026706165.1 Gemmatimonadota bacterium | reverse complement strand
CCGGCAGCATCGACGACGCGGCCAGCTTCGCCTGCGTCGATCCGGACTGAGGCCAGGCCGTCTCTCTATCGGGAACGGCCTGCGGACGCGAGTGAGAACCACGCGGGAAGCCTGATGTCCGGCCACGCCTCTGTCGGGTCGCCGGCTTCGAGCGGTGGGTGGATCACTCCGGACGCGACGAGCTCGTCGAAGCGCCTGGACGTGCTTCTCGCCGCTGCACCTGGCTGAACAAGTCTTGCCGGGTGTCGTTTCGCCGTGTCGGCTCCTCGGCAGCCAAGCGGTCACGCCCCACCTGCATCCTCGTCGGTGCGTAGCGGAGCCTCGCCCGCAGATCATGGCCACACGTAGCCTCAGTCACAAGATGTTGCCGGTGTTTCCGGCGCGGTTCGCCGAGGTCCCCGAGCCAGGGGGCGGGCCCGGGGAGTCCCATCTCCTTGAAACTGCATTCAGGCCCTCTCGAAGAGCGCGATGGTCGCCATCGTGAGAGCGACGCAGATGCAATCCGGGAACGCGTGCCCCGCGAGCCCCTCCGGCGCGGCGGCGCGGCGGTTCCTCGAAGGCCGGCACGCTGGTCGCGCTCTCCGGCGGCTTCGTCGAGTTCGACCGCGTCGGTGAGGACGGCGCAGTCGATCGAGTCGGCGGTGGAGGCGGGTCGTGGCTGCCGACGCCCTGCCCTGGCGCGGCGCTGACTGACGGCCCTCCGGGCCTGGGAGCAGACTTTCGTCCTTCGTGCCCAGGCCGTACCTACCCAATGGGAGTGTGACGCCCTTCCCCGGTTTGGCGTAGGGTGCGGGCGTGCCTCCCGGCCGCGCTGCACCGCGTCCGGCAGTCGTTCAGGAGAGAGTGTCGTGAACCCGCTCGACGTCTTCGACCGCATCCTTGCGTTGCTGCACGAAGCCGCGCTCGACGACGCCCGCTGGCCCGCCGCAGCTGCCCTGATCGACGAGGCCTGCTGCGCCACGGGCAACGCGCTGGTGGTCGGTGAACGGTCCGGCGACGACGCGCGGATCTACTTCGGCCGGTATCTCTACCGCGGCGAGCCTCGGCCGGACCTGGCGCGCGAGTACTTCGACGTCTACTTCCCTCGCGACGAAGGACCGCCCCGCCTCACGGAGCGGCCCGCCCACCGCCTGATACATGTACCCGACCTGTACACCGCAAGGGAGTTGAGGAAGTCGCCCGCGTACAACGAGAGCTGGCGTCGCCGTGTCGCCCAGAACGGCTTGATCGCGCGGCTCGACGGGGAAGACGACCTGCAGATCGTCTGGACCATCGGCGACCCCCTCGGCAGCGGCGACTGGCAGTCCGCTCGACTCCAGTTGATCGAGTCTCTGCTGCCGCACGTCCGCCAGACCATTCATGTCCGCCAAGCGCTGGCCGGTGCCGATGCGCTGAGCGCCGGTCTGGCCGGCCTGCTGGACAACAGCGGCATCGGCGTCCTGCACCTGGACCGCGGCGGCCGCGTGCTGGCGGCGAACGACCCCGCCCGCGACATCCTGCGCCGCGGCGAGGGGCTGACCGACCGCGACGGCGTCCTGCATGCCTCGCTGCCGGCGGACGACGGTCGCCTGCAGCGGCTGCTGAAGCGTGCGCTGCCGACGTTCGGGAGCGCGACGCCGCCGGCCGGCGGCTCAATGCGGCTCCAGCGCCCGTTGGTGCGGTCGCGGCTGGAGCTTCACGTACACCCCGTGGTCACCGCGCAGGTGGACTTCGGGGGTCGGCGGGTGGCGGTGCTGGCGCTGGTGGTCGACCCGGAGAGCCGTTTGCGCATCGACCCGGGCCGGGTGTCGGCGCTGCTCGGCCTGACGGCGTCCGAGGCCCGGGTGTCGGCGCTGCTGGCCGAGGGGAGCTCGGTGCGCGAGATCGCCGCGGCCACGGGATACAAGGAGAGCTACGTCCGCTGGCTTCTGAAGCAGGTCTACAAGCAGCAGGGCCTCTCCGGTCAAATCGCCCTGGTGCAGCGGATCCTGGCCGCGTACGCCTTGCCGCGACGCTGACGGTCGGGCGCCCGCCAGCGGCTTCTCCCGTCCCGTTCTGCTTACCTCCGGGCTGTTCGGTATCTCCCAAACGGGATATGACAGGCCTTCCCCTGTTGGGGCAGGGAGTTGGGTTGTGGTTTGAAGCAATGACGGGAAGGCGAGGGCGCATGCATCTGGTTGACCTGTGCCTGTCGAGGGCCGCTATCGCCGGCTGGCGAGTGACGTCGAAGGATCGGGCGAGGGGCCGATCCTCTGCCTGCGGGCCATCCACGAGGATGTGGAGTCGGGTCCGGCGCCCGCCGTCCGGTGGGGGCCGCCCGCTCCCCGTCCTCTCCGGGTTTCCTGCCGCGCCTCCGCCGGGCGGCGGCGGCATGCCTGCTCGGGCTCGCGGCGCTCGTCTTCACCGCGCCGCCGGCGCTGGCGCAGACGTGACCGCCCCGTGCAGCGATGGCGTCATCATCCCCAACGCTGCCGATAACCTCGAACTGGTCGCCGACTGCGAAGCTCTCTGGGCTGCAAGGGACGTTCTGAACCCTGCGGGCAACGCTCTTCGCAGCTGGAACGCGGACAATGCCCTTCGAAATTGGATTGGCGTCACGGTCGGCGGAAGTCAACAACGGGCAGATCACTTCCATCTTTCCAATAACCGGTTGAGCGGGAGTATTCCTCCTGAGTTGGCCGACATAGACAACCTGGGCTGCTTCTTCCTCGACAACAACCAGTTGACCGGCGCAATCCCGGACAAACTCAAGGACGCCAACGGGATCTACTCGTTCCACGTGCAGAACAACCAGCTCTCCGGCCGTATTCCAGACTGGATCGGCAAC
>JAPOZF010000671.1 GCA_026706165.1 Gemmatimonadota bacterium | reverse complement strand
GGGAATGGCGACGGCCCAGAAGTGGGGGAGGTTAACCCCCCCGTATTCGTAGGAAAGGGTCAGGACGGACCAGATGCTCCCGGCGAGGGCGAGGAGCACCGCGGCAACCGCCGCCCACAGCAGCGGCCCCCTGTTCCCGCCGATCTCCCCGGCCATCCTGAGGGCGTTGGCGAAGCAGGGCATGAAGAAGAGGCGGAGGTTGGCGGCCCAGACGTAGGTGAGTCCCAGGGCGACCACCCCCGAGGTCCCCAGAACCCCGGTCCCCAGGCCGGAGACGACGAAGTCCGCCGGCGTCAGGGGTGTGCGGATGAAGGCGATTCCCCCCTCGACGACGGCCCGGGTGAGGGCGACGAAGACGATGAGGACGGCGAACAGGAACACCGGCACCACCCACAGCGGCAGCCCCGACCCCCACAGCCATGCCCCTACCACCGCGAGGCCGGCGGCGAGGCCGATCATCGAGGCGCGGAAGGAGAGCAGCTCGCCGTTGTCGTCGATCGCGGCGCCGCGCCGGCAGGCTTTGGAGACCACCTGCCGGAGATGCCCGCGGCCCGCCCAGAATCCCGACAGCACGAGGACGATCATCGCCCCCATCGCCTGGTGGGCGAGGTATGGGCCCGCGATGTTGGCGAAGCGGCTCAGGGTCTCATCGCTCCTGATCTCGAAGAAGGCGAAGACCCCGCGCTCGACGTTGGCGAGCAGGAAGAACAGCCAGACGCTGAGGGCGACGTCGCGGTTGAGGAGGAAGGCGAAACCGAGGAGGCCGAAGTTGAACTGCGCCGTGAGGGAAATGCGGTCCGCCAGGTTGAACAGCGCGCCGTGGCCGCTGAAGGCCCCCATATGGGGCAGTCCGGGGAAGTAGGAGTTCAGCGCGTTCAGGGAACCGACGACGAAGGGGAGCGCGAAACCGGCCCACATCACCTTGCTGCGAAAAAAGGGCTTGATGAGAGAGCGCCCCCCCTGCCGGTCCTCCTCCTCGATAAGGGCGAGAGGGACCTGGACGAGGGGGTACGGCAGCCTCTCGTGCTCCATCCACTGCCGGCGGACGATCACCATCAGGCAGATCGAGACCCAGTACACCGCCAGGATCAGCAGGCACCACCAGAGGACCGGTTCGACCCAGGCGTCCCAGGGGACGCCCCCCTCCGGGTCCCCTTCGTAGAACCCCTGTATGGCCTCCTCGTCGGTCGGGACCAGCCTGTCGGGCAGGTGGGGGACGAAGCTGTCGCCCCACTTGTTTTCCCGGGTAGCGTAGAAGCGCACCCCGGCGATGATCGGCAGCAGGTACTCCGAGAAACCGATGGTCGGGACCGTGGTGGCCAGCATCGCCATGATGTAGACGGTTGCGAGCTCGGCCGCGCCGAACTCCCAGGAACGTTTCACCAGGCCGAGGAGGACGTTGACCACCCCGACGAAGAGGAAGAAGGAGAAGACCGCGGCCGGTGTGTTGAAGTTGTGGCCGAGCAGCCCGCCCTTGATGATCATGTTGCTGTACGGCAGCGCCACCCCGATCCCCAGGCTCAGGGCGGCCCCGACGATCACCGAGCGCAGGGTGACGCCGCCTCGCTCCAGGCCCTCTCCGTGACGACGGAGGAGGTGGGCGGAGTAGTCGGAGGGGATTTCCTTTTTCCCGCCGCGTCGAGGCGGGAGGGCACCCGGCGGGAAGAGGCGGGCCCCGGTGCGTCAGCGAACACCCTCCCCCCTCCCGATGGAGGCATGCGAAGGGGCAGAATTTCACCGACCCAGGAGGCGGCTTCAAGCCTTCCGGAACTTGCAGTATGACGGATTGCCCCACGGTGACCGGCTGCCCCCGGGAACCGGCCCGGAGAAAGGCCCCGGCAGGAAAAAAGGGAGGGAGCCCGATGGCCCCCTCCCTGAATCCCCGGTGTTCGTTCCGACTACTGCAATCCTACTGAGCCTCCATCGTCGCTACAAGCTGACCGTGGACGGCCCCCGGCTCCAGCACGTAGATAGCGCCGGTCAAGGAGTCCACAATCAAGCTTATCAAACCTCCGCCGGTAAGGGCCAAGGCGATATTGCCCCACAGCCATACGCCGTTTTTTCGCTTTAGCGTCGTGGTAACAGTTTGGTACCCGTCCATCTCGATTGTGACCGTGACGGCCTGCTTTCTCTTGAGGTCAAGGGTCACCGGCGTTTGCCCCTTGATCTGGCCGTTGACCTTGACCAAGGCACCCGCAGGCGACGATGAGACTTCGATGCGCTGGCTGGAGCCTTGGAGGATCGTGCCGCACGCGGTCATTGCGGCTACGGAAGTCAATACTGCGATTAAAAAGATGCCCCGCATAGGAAGTCCTCCTTGCGTGAGTGGAATGATCCGGCTCGGCGGGATTTCCACGTGGTGCCGGGCCGTTGCCTATCCTCACGCAGATGCGGAAGGGTTCTGCCTATTTACCTTGGCTCAGGGAGCTACCCTTTGCCGGGCACTGCGGCTGTTGTATTGAGCAGATGACCCGACAGGGCGGGATCTGCGTTCGGATAGGCGAGGGATAATGTAGCTTCCGGTGCACACCCGCCGCCAGCGGCAGGGGCTCGATCCCGGAGGACCATCCCCAGAGCCTCGGCATGTTCCGGCGGCGAGCACGACTCCCGCCGGGCGGCGGCGAAGATCCTGGGCAGACCTTCGCCAACTCCCGCGATACCCTTCCCGTCGTCGGCTCAAGCCTTGACAACCGCCCTCGATGATCATGTTGCCGTACGACCGCCCCACGCCGATCCCAGGCTCAGGGAGAGCCCGGCATGAAAAAGGGAGGGAGCCCGATGGCCCCCTCCCTGAATCCCCGGTGTTCGTTCCGAC
>JAPOZF010000817.1 GCA_026706165.1 Gemmatimonadota bacterium | reverse complement strand
GGGACAAACCACCGGCGTGTCGGCCAAAGCCTCCCCGAGGACGGGTGTCAGCGAGCGCTGATACAGAGATCGGTCGGCGTCCATTTGTCGATTATTCCAACGTCCAATTGCCGGTTAATATAACGTCCAATTGCCGGTTGAAACAGCGTCCAATTGCCGGTTGGAACAGCGTCCGATTGTCGAATGGCGCGCGACACGGGCTGGGCGGGGCACCCGGATGAAGCTGTAAGCTCCCCGACTGGCGGGTCAGGGCGGCGGCCTCGGGGGTCAGTCCATCGAGACCCGCTGGATGTGGCCGTATCCCGGGGGCGCCTCGACCGGCTGCTCCCGGGCATCCACCTCGGCAGCCCGGGAACCGCAGGTGAACCGGTACGGCCCCGGCTCGGGAAGCACGAACCAGCTCCTTCCGTCCCTGTCGGTGCGAACCCCGAACGGCTCCACCGCCTGGCCGGCGCGCGGCTCGACGAAGACCGCCGCCTGCGGACGCGGGGTCTCGACGATCACATCGGGAAGGCGCAGGGGCTTGAGCGGCCCGACGTCCCGGCCGGCGAGCCGGCGGTAGAGGTCGCGCGACCATTTGCGGGTCGCCGTCTCGACGACGAGGGGCTTTTCCGGGTCGCACCAGTTGAGATAGAGGGCGGCCTTTCCCCATGCGGCCTGCGTGCCTTCGCCGAACGGGTCGATGCGGGCGTCGGTGCCGGACTGGGAGGGCCAGCTGACTTGAGGCTCGACCGGGGCCGCCAGGCTCCCGGGGACGTCCCCGGTGAAGCCGCGGTAATCCATGTCGGCGAGGAAGAAAGTCTGCAGGCCGTGGATGTTGCGCCCCGGCATGCTCAGCAGGAAGTCCCACCACCCATCCATCAGCTGGGGCTCACCGTCGAAATCCCAGCGGCCGGACTCGAAGATGCCGGCCTCCCCGACCCGCACCGGCTTGCGCGGCAGCGCCGGGTCGCTGCGTACCGCCTGGACCGCCGCCTCGATCTGCTCGAGGCCGCTGAACAGGCGGTAGCAGTCGATCAGCTCGACGAGTTCCGAATCGGCGACCCCGGGATCGAAGGTGACCTCGGCGACGCGGGTGCGGTCGAGCTCCTTCACCTTGCGCAGCAAGGGCACGCAGAAGGCGGGGTCGCGGGCGTCGGTGACGTCCCAGAACAGGATCGAGGGGTGGTTGCGCGTCCGGCGGATCCAGGCGTCGGCGACGGCGAGGTGGTTCTCCATCACCAGGCGCGCTTCCGACTCGTCGAGGTCCTCCGGGAAGACCTGGCCGGTGCCGACGCAGAAGTTGGCGCCGACGACGAAGGTCCCCGACTCGTCGGCGACGTCGTAGAAGACCGACGGCGGGTCGTAGCGGTGGTGCTCGACGATGCTGACGTTGGCCGCGGCGAGGTCGGTGAACTTCCGCGTTAGCCACTGGCGCTCGTACACGTAGGGGACGGTGTGGTCGCCCCAGGGCATCAGCTGCTCGCCGTTGAGCAGCAGCAGCTTTCCGTCGGCGCGGACTTCGCGAAAGCCGAAACGGACGATGTCGCGGTCGACCGGGCCCTGCCGGTCGGAGGAGAGGTCGATGCGCAGGAAGTAGAGGACCGGCTCCCCGTACGGCGGCCGCCCCCAGGGCACGGCATCCGCCCACTCTTCGGTGCAGCCGACCACCGCGGTTTCGCCGGGCCCCACCTCGACTTCCCGCGGGGGCAGCTTCAGCTGGGTCTCGCCGGCGCGCGCCACCTCCCAGGCGACCAGGCCGCGGAACGGCCCGGGGCCGTCGTTGCGAACGGCAACTTCGACCGACAGGGTCTTCTCCCATACCGAGGTTTTCACGTACGGATCGGCGAGGTGGACGGAGGGCCGGCAGCGCAGCCACGCGTCCCCCTCGATGCCGACGGTGGCGGCGCTGGTGCGCCAGAAGCGGGTGTCGAGGGCCATCTCCGCGGCCTCGCTGAGCTCCCGGGCGCCGGGATGGGCGTAGCGGCCGCGGCAGGCGTGGGTGAACAGGAGCAGCTCGTGCCCGGAGCCGGGAGCGGCGCGTTCCGTCAGGTCGATGAGCCAGGGCAGCCGCAGGTGGTGGTGTTCCCCGACGGCGGCCCCGTCGAGGTAAGCGCGGCCGTAGTGGCGCACGCGGTCGAGGTCGAGGAGAAGGCGGCGCCCGCCGCCGGTCTCCCAGTCCCCCGGCACCGACAGCGACGTCCGGTACCACCCGGAGACAGGGGGGGCCTCCTCGAACTCGCGCGACCGGTGCGGCACCCGCACCCGCCGCCAGCCCCCCTCGGGAGCGGCGCCGTCCCCTCCTTCGGCGAACTCCCACTCGCCGTTGAGCAGCAGGCTGCTGCGGGGGCTCATCGCAGGACCTCGTCGAACCACTTCTGCGTCCGCTCGAGCTTTTCGAGGATGGCGGGGAACTCGCCGCCGTGGGCGATCAGCCGCGCCCCGCGCTCGTGAAGCCGCCCGATCATCTCCCGGTCGAGGGCGGGGCGGCCCCAGACCTTGCCGTGCTTCGCCGCGGCCTCGGCGACCCGGTCCTCGGCCTCTTCCAGGGTCATCGAGCCGTCGTACTGCAGCCTCAGGGAGAGGTCGCCCGGACCAACGAAAAGGCCGTCCACCCCTTCGACGGCGGCGATCGCGTCGACATTTGCGACCGCCTGCGGCGACTCGATCTGGACGATCATGAAGGTCTCCTCGTTCGCCTGCCGCGGGTAGTCGGCCCCTCCCTGCAGGGCGTAGTCGCTGTCGAGGCCGGCGCCGTCGAAACCGCGGTTCCCCAGCGGCGGGAACCGGGTCGCCTCGACGATCCAGCGCGCGTCCTCCTCGGTGGTGACGTGGGGAA
>JAPOZF010000151.1 GCA_026706165.1 Gemmatimonadota bacterium | reverse complement strand
CGGCGCCGTCCTCCCCGCCCTGTCGTACCACCCCTGGGGTGCATGGTCGCTCATGTGGAGGTAGCACCTGATGTCGACCTCCGCCGCGCCTTCGGAAAACGTCAGCAGCCGGCTCATCGAAACGTTCCTGTAGCCGTGGTATTTCGAGATGGCAGCCACGTTGACAAAGGTCACCCCCCACTTGCGCTCGACGTGGGACCGGCCGCCGCAGGTATCGTCCGGATCCGTGTGAGTATGGCCCCCCAGCCAGAGGTCGACCGCGGCCCTCGACCGGGTAGGGCCGCCGGTCGGCGTGAACGCCTGAGTACCCGGGGTTTTTTCCATGGACCGGGGTTGCCCCCGGTGACCGGGCAAGGAACAGCAGGGTGTCACCCGACCCTCATGGGGCAGCCTCCGCCAGGTTGAGGCAGACGATTTCCCGTTCGTCGCGGAGGAAGAGACGGCCCCCCGCGAGTGTGGGCAGCGTCCAGCAGCGGCCCTCGAGAGCGGGGTAGCCGGCCTTTTCGACGAAACCCTCGGGGGTGGCCTCGGCGAGGCCGAGGTTGCCGCGTTCACCGAGGATGACGAGGTGGCCGTCGGCGAAGATCAGCGTGCCCTTGCCGTAGCCCCGGGTCTTCCACTTCTCCCCGCCGGTCTTCGCGTCGATGCACTTGAGGATCGAGCCGTCGAAACCGTAGAGGTGGCCCTGGTAGTAGATGGAGGTGGCGAAGTGGTTCTTCATTTCCGTGTTGCGCCAGACCTCCCTGACACTGTAGCCGCTGTCCGTGGCGGAGACCTCCACCACGGTGCCCCCCGTGCCGTAGCCGGAGGAGATGAAGAAGCGGTCGGGTGGAATGAAAACCGGGGTGGCGGCGTTGACGTCGTGCCTGGTCGTCCAGGGGTGTGTCCACAGCACCTTGCCGTTTTGCGGCGCCACGGAGACCAGCCCGTAGCCGGTGAAAAACACCGCCTGGGGCGTTTTTCCGATGGTGACGGCGATGGGAGAGGAGTAGCCCAGTTTGTCGCTGCCGGTGGTCCAGGCGACCTCGCCGGTGGATTTGTCGAAGGCCATCAGCGAACGGCCGCCAGAACCGCCGGCCTCGATCAGGACCAGGTCTCCCGCGACCAGGGGCGACGGGCAAAAGCCCCAGCGGGGCTTCCTGCTGCCGAATTCGCGCACCAGGTCGCGGCTCCATTTTTGAGAGCCGGTTTTGCTGTCGAGCGCGTAGAGTTTGCCGTAGGCGCTGGAGGCATAGACCGTTCCGCCGTCCACGGTGGGGGTTCCACGCGGACCGTCCCCCCCCTGCCGTTCCATCAACAGATCGTCGGTGCGGGTGCGCCACAGCAGTTCGCCGTTGCCGGCGTCGAGACAGGCCGCGTATTCCTCGCCGCCGTGGATGTACATCGTGTAGAGGCGGCCGCCGGCTACGGACATCCCGGAAAATCCCTTCCCGCCCTGAGTCCGCCAAAACTCGTTGATCGACAGCTTGTCGCCGAACAGGCCGGTCTCCGGCGAGATGCCGTTGCGTTCCGGGCCGAGCCACTGCGGCCAGCCCGCGGTTTGCCAGCGCGACCAGTCCTGGGCAAGGGTTGGAAAGACAAACAGGAGGAAGGTCAGGGGAACCAGCAGTTCAGTCTTCATCGGGCCGCTCCGTTGCCGTTGCGGGTGGAGGTTGAAATCCGGGCGGGCGCGATGAGAACATGAAGTCGCCGCACCCGTGCCCATGTAATGGTAAATATGGCACCTTTCCGGCTTTTCTGAGGTCTGCTCCTCGCGCCTGGCCTTGAGGGGACACAAAAAACGCGGAGCAGACGGGCTGCTCCGCGCCGCGGAAAAAAACAGGAAACCGGGGCTTACCACCGGCCGCGCCAGCGTTTGCCGCCTCCGTAGAAGGCCTCGTCCTTCATCTCTTCGAGCTGTTCCCGCTGCTCATCGGTCAGGACGTCTTCCAGGGCCGTGCGGTGCTTCTGGCGCGTATCGCGCATTTCCTCGCGGTGCCCGGTGCGCAACTCCTCGAGCTGTTCCTTCTGCTCGTCGGTCAGGTCCAGCCTTGATAACGCGCCCATGCCGCCGCGCCCGGCGTGGTCCCGACCCTTGCCCCCGCGCCACATGCCGTACCGATCCCTGCCCATTCCGCCGCGGCGGTCGAAAAACCTGCCGCGCCTGCCGCGCATTTCTTTCAGGGTCTCCTGCTGCTCCTCGGTCAGAATGTTCATTACCGCCTCGCGCTGCTCCTCAGCCATGGCGGCCATGGCCTCCCGCTGCTCACGCCTGGCTTCGCGGTGCTCCCTGCGCAACTCCCGCAACTGCTCCTTCTGCTCGCCGGTCAGGTCGAGACGCTCCAGCATCCACGGCCCCGGCTGCCCGTGCCCCCGCATCTTTCCTCCGTGCCCGGCTACGGCCACGGTGACCAGCGCACCGAGCGCCAGCGCGGCGCCGGCTGCAATGATCCATTTCTTTTTCATCGTTCTTTCTCCCGCGTCAAGCGTCAGTTGGGTTCAACCGCCTGGCCGGCGGCTCGTGGAGAGATGGCATTTCTTCTCTCCACGCCCCATTAGACCACCTGACGATGCAATTCATTTCATCGCGGGTTCATTTTTTTCGCCCTGTCCCCGGCGGGCTCGCGGTCCACCGCCTCGAGGCCGCGTCCGGAGGGTCGCCGGACGCCGCCAGCCTGGCGGTGGCAGATTTTTCGCGGTCGAACATGGGGGTGGATATCACCGCCGGCAGGGGTTGGCTCGGAGCAGTCGTGCCGGTGCGCCGGTGCGAATCTGTTCTGATCGCTCCCATATTACCGTATACTTACGGCCAATACCTGTTCGGCGGCATCCGTTCGGTGGAACA
>JAPOZF010000079.1:623-2838 GCA_026706165.1 Gemmatimonadota bacterium | reverse complement strand
CGGCATCGAGGTCATTTCCGACCGCTACAAGAGGAAACTGCCGCGGCCGAAACAGGGGGAGATCGTCTCGCGCATGGTGCCGGACAGCGACTGGAGTCCGTGGACCCGTCCCTACCTGGAATCGGGGGAGGAGGTCAAGTCGCCGCTGCGGAAATACCTGCAGATCCGCGCCCGGGTCATGGCGGACACGGTCAGCAAGTACGGCCCTCCCGCGTCCCTGCACTCAATCCGCGTGAACCTGACCGACTTGTATGCGGAGGAGTTGATCGGGGAGGTCTGGCCCCGCTTCGTCGACGCGCATCGGCGAACCGGAGGAGCGCTCCTTCTGCCCCCGGCCCCGGTTCACCCGAAACGACCAGGGTTTCGACCAGTTCCGCATAACGGCGACGGCGCCGACGACGATGGAGCTGGTCGAAGTGCGCTCAGGGACGTTGGAAGATTTCGCGAAGGAGGAGACGGAGCGCTGGCTGCCGGAAGACCTGGAGATCACCGCCTCCGGAGCCGACACCCTGCAGTTCCGGCTGCCGTCCCCGATCCGGCAGGGGGTGGAGCTGGTCGAGGTGCGCCTCCGGCCGACGATATACGGCCATTCGGCCGCTTTCGAGGCGGGGGTGAAGGCGACCGGGGCGGCGGGCACCTGGCAGAGGGTGGAGATCGGCAACGCCGCGGAGCACGCGCCGAGCGAGTCCAACGTCGTCGTCGCTCTCGGAGACAACGACGCCCTGACCGCCCTGCGGGTAGAGCCTTCGGTGGTGACGCCGAACGGGGACGGGATCAACGATGCGGCGGTCTTCCGCTTCAGCGTCAACCGGCTGCACTCGGAGACGGCCGTCGAGCTGTCGATCTACGACCTCGGGGGCCGGCTGGTGTACCGCCGCCGGACGGAACGCGCCGACCCGCGCGGCCGCTACGCCCTCGAGTGGCGGGGGGAGGGAATGCAGGGGAGGCTCATTCCGCCGGGGACTTACCTGGCCCGGGTCGAGCTGCGGGCCTACTCGGAGCGGGCGCAGCAGACCACCCTGACCCGGATCGTGCGGGTGGCGTACTGATGGGGATTCCGCTCCGACAACGGTGGGTGCTGGTCCTGTCCCTCGGCCTCCTGCCCGAAAGCTCCCCCGCGGCGACGATCTACCGCTTCGGGGGGGAGGATTTGCCTCCGCCCCTGGAAAGCGCCCGTGACGACGTTGAGTTCGTGCAGTTGGACTGGGGGGAGATCAGCGCCGAGAGCGGCGGGGAGCAGGCGGGCATCCGGATGGCGAAGGGGGCCATCGGGCCCCGGAAGCTCGACCCGGGGAGGAACGTCGCGGCCCTGATCTGGAAGGGAGACCCGTCGCTCGAGCTGCTGTTCGACAACCATCCGGGGACCGCCTGGATCGCCGAGCCGTACGAGTGCGGAGATTCGTTCGCGAGCCGCTGCGACGGCCGCTACGGCCGGCGGGGGGTCCTCAACATCGACTTCGCGGACAGGGTCCTGATAAACCGGATCCGGTTGATGTCCGGCAGCAGGGACAATCCCCTGGAGACGGTGAGGAACTTCGGACTCTCCCTTTCTCCAAGCCGTCTCGGAAGCGACAGGGCCGTGCTCCTGCCCTTCTTGGTGGAGGTGTTGGAAAACGAGGACCGGAGCCTGGTGCTGGAGTTCCCGGCCGACCTGCCCGCGGCGTCGGCGCTGCAGATCGCCATGAGCGACCACGCCCGGCCCTGGAGTATCGGGGAGATCCAGATATTCGCGCGGGGGGTGGCGGGCAAGGCTACCTACACCGCCGACATCCTCGACTTCGGGAAACCGGCGGTATGGGGAGAGATGCGCTGGTCCCTGAACCAGGAACCGGAGTCCCATCTCTATGTACGGACCCGGAACGGGGGCAGCTCGCAGCTGTTCCGCTACTGGAAATACACCGGCATGGGGGACCACAAGGTCGAGGTGTCGCAGGAGGAGTACGAGCAGCTGCGCAAGAGCCAGCGGGCGGAGCCGACCTACAACTACGACAGCTGGAACCCGTGGACGTCCCGTTTCCACCTGGTGAACGGCGGGGCTCCGCCCCCGGTCTTCCCGGTCCCCCGCCGCAGCTTCCAGTTCAGTCTCGAGTTCGTCTCCTCCGGCGAGGAGGGGACCCGGCTCGAGTTCCTCGAGTTCCGCGCTTCGGCGGCGGCGGTCACCCGCGTCGTGGGCGAGCTCGACCCGATCCGGGTGAAAGCCGGCTCCCCGACCCGC
>JAPOZF010000079.1:0-613 GCA_026706165.1 Gemmatimonadota bacterium | reverse complement strand
CCCGCTTCACCTACGCCCTCAGGCCGCGGATCCACGAAGGCGACCCCGGGTTCGACCTCGTCGAGATGCGGGCGGTGGCTGCGCGCATCGACGCGGTGCAGGCGGTGCTGATCGATGGCGCCGAGGTGCCGTTCCAGGTCCTGGAGCTCGAAGACCGGCGCGCCGTTCTAAGCATCCCGCGGGTGGCCGGGCTCGCGTACTCCGACGCCATCGTCGAGGTGCTGTTCGACGCCCGGGTGCTGCGCTTCGGCGGCGCCTTCATGGGGCAGATCGCCGACAGCGGGAGGCCGCACGACGTGCGGCAGCCGGTGCTTTCCGGGGACGCCATCGACAAGGCGCTCGGCGACCGGGTGTGGATCGAGACCTCGATCGCCGTCGAGTCCGCCCTCGAGGCGCGCGCCGAGCCCGCGGCGTTCACCCCGAACGGGGACGGGGTCAACGACGGGGTGGAGATCGTCTACGACCTCGTCGAAGTCACCCGGCCCGTCTCCGTGGAGGTGGAGATACGGGACCTCGCCGGCCGGCGCGTGCGCCTGCTGCATTCCGGCGAGGAGGGGATCGGCAGGTACCGGCGCCGGTGGGACGGCCGGTTCGACGACGGCAACCCGGCGCC
>JAPOZF010000365.1 GCA_026706165.1 Gemmatimonadota bacterium | reverse complement strand
CGCGCCGGCGCCGAGGACACCGGCGATTGCTCGAGGCGCCTGTACGCGCGGGTTGCCGCCGCCGTCATCGGGCAGCTGGACGCCGTCCGCGCCGAGCCGCCGGTGATCGACAGCGGGCGGCTGAACGAGCTCTACCGCTGGGCGACGCGCTTTCCGGGCGGGGGCTTCGAGGTTGCCTGCGGCCCCGGTTTCGTCGAGGAGACGATCGCGGCCAAGCGCCGCAAGGGGCTGCTCTGAGGGCAGCCTTCCCCCTCGGCCGCCAGTCCGGCCAGATGGAGCGGGATGACAGGCCGGGGCACTGCCGGAAGGGATGGAGCCCTGGATCTGGCCCTTCTGCGCCAGATTCGCCGATTGCCCTGACCGGTGCCCCGGGACCGAGGTGTGGATGGTGGTCATTCTGTCCTTCCTCTTCCGAAAAAATTTATTTATTCAATTTTATTATTGATTTATTTGATTTTTGTCGTACCATTTCAACTATTATCCTGAATATCAGGAGGATGTTCCCATCAAGGACTGGAAAGAGCTCACCGACCTGACGAGGGGGGCGCGCATCCTGGTTGAGCGGGTTTTGCTGCCGGACAGCGGCATCGCCATCGAAGGCGAGTTCGAGCCCCCCGTGCTGGCCCGCCTTTCCGCGGAGGACCAGGTATTCGTGATCGCCTTCGTCCAGGTTCACGGTTCGATAAAGGAGATGGAGCGGATATTCGGAATCAGCTACCCGACGGTGAAGAACCGGCTCAACCGCATTTCCGGGCAGTTGCAACTCGTCGAGACGGTCCGTCGCACGGGGAAGCCCGCCGGGACAGAATCCGATCCGGAATCCTCGGCGGTGCTCGACAGCCTGGAAAGCGGGGAGATCGACGTCGAAGAGGCGGTGAGGAGGCTCTCGGGGTGATGCTGCCGCCTGCGGTCCTCAGGCTGCGCCTGCTTAACGACGAGCGCCGAATAAAACTCTGGTTCCCGCTGGTGCTGCTGTGGCCGGTGGTTGCGGCGGCGCTGCTGCTGGGGACGCCTCTGGCGGTCCTGGCGGCGGCCCTCTCCTGGCACCGCGGCTGGGGCCGCCCCATCCTGCTGGCCGGCCCCCTGCTGCTGTACCTGCTGGCTTCGCTGCGCGGCCTGCGCCTCGACCTGGCCTCCGGCGGTGGCCGGCTGTTCCTCTCTTTCGATTAGGAGGGCGCAATGACTGACGAACAGCGGAGGATCCTCGAAATGCTCGCGGAAGGAAAGGTCTCCGTGGGTGAAGCGGAGCGCCTGCTGAAGGCGCTGCAGGACTCGAGCCGCCGCGACACCGAGGGGCCGGCCGAATCCCCGGGGGAGGAAAGCGATGACCTGGGCGCCGACGGCGAAACCGGGCCGTCCACGCACAGCGACAGCTTCGAAGTGGGCGCCAGTCCGCGCCTGGAGGTGAGGGGTTTCAACGGCCGCGTCCGCGTCCATGCCGGCAGCCCCGGCTCGATTCGCGTCCGCGCGAAGCTGAAGAACCCCCACCTCGTCGAGTACAGCGCCGTTCAGGAAGACGACCTCGTTACCGTCGAGGCCCGGCCGGTTCAGTCCGGGGGAGTCCTGTCCGGCCCCTTCGGGGAAAGCACCGGGGCGAACATCGAGGTGGTGGTGCCTGCCGCTGCCCGCGTCGATCTGGCGACCAGCAACGGTCCGGTGGAGCTGCGGGGCACGGAGGGGGGCGGGGAGTTGCAGACCGCGAACGGACGCATAAAGGTCGAGAGCTCGAAGGGGGATCTCGACGCCAGGACCAGCAACGGCGCGATTACGCTCAGGAGCTTCGAAGGGGCCGCGGAACTGGCCACCTCGAACAGCCGGATGGCCATCGAGGACGCGCACGGCCGCTTCGACGCCCGGACCACCAACGGGTCGATAAAGTTCCAGGGGAGCATCGAACCGGGAAGCTCCAGCCGGCTCGCCACCTCCAACGGCAGCGTCAAGGTGACCCTTGATCCGGAGCCGAGCCTGAAGGTGGCCGCCTCGACGGCCAACGGCCGGATCCGCTGCGGCCTGCCCGGCTTCTCCGCCTCGGTCGACACCGGCCGCAAGCTGGAGGGGACCGCGGGAAAGGGGGAGGCGGAGCTGACCCTCGAGACCAGCAACGGCTCCATCGCGATCCAGTAGCCCGGACTGCGATACCGGCGCTGCGCACGGCAATTGAAAGGACTGCCATGAACGAGAACAGCAGACGCGTGCTCGAGATGCTTGCCGAAGGCAAGGTGACCGTCGACGAAGCGGAACGCCTGATCTCCCTGGTCGACGGGGAACCGGCGGGGAGCGCCTCGACGCAGCAGCTAGCGCACCGGGCCCCGGAAGCGGCCAGGTTTCTGAGGGTCACCATCGACTCGGATGGAGGGGAGCACGTCGATGTCCGCGTACCGCTGGCCCTGATAAAAGCCGGGGTCAAGCTGCACACCCTGCTGCCGGAACAGGCGGCGAAAGGAATCAGGAAGACGATGAAGAAGCAGGGTATCGACGTCGACCTTCACGACCTGCGGACCGACGGTCTCGAGCAGCTGATCGACGCACTGAGCGAAATCGAGGTCAACTTACAGGACGGGGAGGACAAGGTCCGGGTCTACTGCGAGTGATCCCCGCATGAAGGGCGACGGTCACAGACGCCGATGCCCGGGCTGTCAATCGTTCAGATTTTAAAGTCGGAGCCCTCTGGCGGGGCAGGCGCGACAGTTCCGGTACTAAACGAAAAAAGCAAACCATTCCCGTATTCAATACAAAAAATCGACAATCATTCCAGGTCGGTTCTCGTTCGTGTCACCGGAGGAGGGTGATCTTGCGCACCACGGCCTGCCGGGCGGCGGTCAGGCGGCAGAGGTACACCCCCGCG
>JAPOZF010000727.1 GCA_026706165.1 Gemmatimonadota bacterium | reverse complement strand
TGACCGGTCCTTTCTCCAGCTACACCGAACCCTACCGGAAGCGGATGTTCCTCGGCGCCGCGGCCATCGCGGTGTCGCAGGTCGCCGCCGCCTGCATCCCGCTCATTCTGAGCTCCGCGGTGGACTCGCTGGCGGCCGAAGGCGCCTCCCCCGAAGAGCTGCTGCGGGGTGTGCGCCGCTACCTGCTGCAGATGTTCCTGCTCGCCCTGGTCGTCGCCGCGGGCGGCTACTCGATGCGCCGGCTGCTCGGCACCATGTCGACGCGGATCGAGTACGACATCCGGCGCACCTATTTCGCGCACCTCGTGCGCATGCCGCTCTCCTTCTTCCAGCGCCACCGCACCGGCGACCTGATGGCGCGGGCGACCAACGACCTCAACGCCGTCAGCGTCTTCTTCACCTACGGGCTGCGCTCCCTCATCGAGCTGGTGCTGATCCTCGCCTTCAGCCTGGCGATGATGAGCGTCATCCACTGGAAGCTGACCCTGATCGTCCTGGTGCCGCTGCCGGTGCTCTGCCTGGTGACGGTGCGGATGTCCTCCCTCGTGCACAACCGCTTCCGCTCCATCCAGGACTGCTTCGGCGACATCAGCAACTTCGTCCAGGAGAGCCTCGCGGGGATCCGCGTGGTCAAGTCGTTCGTGCTGGGCGGGCCCAGGACCGAGGCGTTCGACCGCCTCAACAGCGAGTACCTGGCGCACAACCACCGCTACATCCGCGCCCGGGCCCTGTTCCGGCCGCTGTCGCTGACCATCGCCTCGTTCGGGCTGGGGATCAACCTGCTGTTCGGCGGCAGGGAGGTCATCGCCGGGACCCTTTCGATCGGCGACTTCGTCGCCTTCAACGCCTACCTGACCCTGCTGATCCGCCCGATCAGCTACAGCGGCTGGGTCATCGACCGCCTGCAGCGCGCCCTCGTGGCGATCCGCCGCATCGACGAGATCCTGTCGCACGAGCCGGAAAGCGCCGGGGACTCCCGCGCCTCCGGGCGCTCCCGCGCCGCTCCGGCGACGGCGACGATGGCCGGAGCCGTGCACTGGCAGGGGGTCGACTTCTCCTACGACGGCCAGCCGGTGCTCAGCGGCATCGAGCTCTACCTGCCGGCGGGAAAGACCCTCGGGGTGATCGGCCGCGTCGGCGCCGGCAAGAGCACCCTCGCCCGCCTGCCGCCCCGGCTGATCGAGCCGCAGCGGGGAACGGTGACCATCGACGGGAAGAGCGTGAGTGAGTGGCCGCTCGAGGAGCTGCGCCGCTCGATCGGGTACGTGTCGCAGCAGCCGTTCCTGTTCTCCACCTCGGTCGCCGGCAACATCGCCTACGGGGTCGAATCCGCTGCGGACGCCCGGATCCGGGAAGCGGCCACCCGCTCCCTGCTCGACCGCGACATCGAGGAGCTCGAGGAAGGGCTCGCCACCGTCATCGGCGAGCGGGGTGTGACCCTGTCCGGGGGGCAGAAGCAGCGCTGCACCCTGGCGCGCGCCCTGCTGCGCGAGCCGCGTATCCTCATCCTCGACGACGCCCTCTCGGCGGTGGACACGCAGACCGAAGAGGCGATCCTCGGCTACCTGCGGGAGGCGATGAGGGGCAGGACGACGATCGTCATCGCCCACCGCATCTCCACCCTGCGCCACGCCGACCTCATCGTCACCCTCGACGACGGCCGCATTGTCGAGAGCGGCGACCACGAGTCCCTCGAGCGCGCCGGGGGGCTGTACTCCGAGCTGCACGAGCGGCAGCAGCTCTCGGCGGAGCTCGAGTCGCTGTGAGCCTGCCCGCCGGACACCGGGAGGAGGCCGAGGAACGCCCCTTCGACCTGGGGCTGATGCTGCGGCTGCTCTCCTACCTGCGCGCCTACAAGCTGCGGGTCGCCGCCGCCCTGGCGCTGATCGTGATCGAGGCGTTCTCCTTCCAGATCGGGCCCCGCCTCACCCAGGTCGGCGTCGACGACCACATCCTGAAAGGGGACTGGAGCGGCCTGAAATGGATCGCCGGCCTCTTCTTCGCCTCCCTCCTTCTGCAGTACGCCTCCCGCCTGGCGCAGACCCTGGTCACCGAGCTGACCGGACAGTTCGTGATGCGCGACCTGCGGCGCGAGATTTTCGCCCACCTGCAGAGGCTGCCCCTGCGCTACTTCGACCGCACCCCGGTCGGACGCACGATGACGCGGACGACCAACGACGTCGAGGCGCTCAACGAGTTCTTCACCGAGGGGGCGGTCCAGGTCTTTCTCGACATCTTCACGGTGATCGCCATCATCGCCTTCATGGCCGACATGGACTGGCGCCTGACCCTGGTGTCGTGCGCCGTGATCCCGGTGCTGGCGGTGGCCACCTTCTACCTGCAGGGGATGGCGATGAAAGCCTTCCGCGAGCTGCGCCGCCGCCTGGCGCGGCTCAACGCCTACCTGCAGGAGAACATCACCGGCATCGAGGTCGTGCAGCTGTTCAACCGCGGGGACCGCAACATGCGGGAGCTCGACACCGAGCACCTGCCCTACCGCGACGCCCAGGACCGGGAGATCCACTACTTCGCCGTCTTCTTTCCGTTCGCCGAGTTCGTCGGCACCATGGGCATGGGCCTGGTGATCTGGTACGGCGCCGGCTCGGTGCTGCAGGAGCGGATCGACCTCGGGGTCCTGGTCGCCTTCCTCCAGTACATCCGCCGCTTCTTCCGGCCGATCATGGACATCAGCGACCGCTACGCCCTGCTGCAGAGCGCCATGGCCGCCTCGGAGCGGATCTTCGAGCTGCTCGATACTCCGACCGAGCGCAGCGGAACGCGGCCGGCCGGGGACCGCCGCGGCGACTGCGTCATCGAGTTCGACCGCGTCTGGTTCCGCTACGAC
>JAPOZF010000170.1 GCA_026706165.1 Gemmatimonadota bacterium | reverse complement strand
ATCGCGGAAGCGATGGTCGACGAGCGCATCGAAATCGAGGGTTTCAGCGAGGTTGTCGGACGCCCGGCGACGTTGACGACCAGGGAGGCGCTGCAGTACGGGGTGGCCGACGAGACCGCAGAAACCCTTCACGGCGTGCTGCGCATTTACGACCTCGAAGATGCCGAGATCGTCGAGGTGAAGATCAACTGGGCCGAGCAGGTGGTGCGGTTCCTGACCAACCCCATCATCACCTCGATACTGCTTTCGGTGGCGATTTTCGGGCTGATCGCCGAGGTGCGGACCCCGGGATGGGGACTGGGAGGCACGATGTCGCTGGTTGCCCTGGCGCTTTTCTTCGGCAGTCACCTCGTGGTGCATCTGGCCGAATGGGACGAGCTGGCCCTGTTCGTGGTCGGCCTCGTCCTGCTGGTCGTCGAGATCGCCTTCATTCCGGGGTTCGGGATCGTGGGCCTCGCCGGTATTCTGTGCATGGTCGCCAGTCTGCTGCTGACCCGCCTGCCCTCCTACCAGTGGTGGAGTCTCGACGAGATTACCGCGGTGATCGGACAGCTGGCGCTTTCGATGATTCTCGCCATCGTCGGCGCCGCCATCCTGCTGCGGGCGCTGCCGCGGTTCGCCCTGTTCAACCGGCTCATCCTTCGCAGCGAAACCTCCGCGAAGGAGGGGTACGTCGGTACGCCGACCGACAGGGATTCCGGTCTCGTCGGGCAGGAGGGGGTGACCCTGACCGCCCTGCGGCCCACCGGCATGGGGATGTTCGACGGCAAGCGGCTCGACATCATCGCCGAGGGAGAGTTCATCGAGGAGCACACCGCCGTAAAGGTCGTGGAAGCGCGCGGCAACCGGGTTATCGTGAGGCCCTCATGAGCGAGTTGGGTCCCGATTTCCTGCCCTGGCTCTACTCGATCGGGCTGTTGATTCTCGGTTTCGTGCTCATCCTGCTCGAGATCTTCGTGATCCCGGGGTTCAACATCTTCGGCATCATGGGGTTCGGCACGGTCTGTGTCGGCGTCCTCCTGGCCTACAGAAAGCTGGGGGTGGAAGCCGCGGTCGTGGTCGGGCTCCTGGGACTGGCCGGCACGGCCTACCTGGTCGTATTTCTGATCCGCAGCCGCGCCTGGCAGCGGCTGGTGCTCGAGACCGAGACCGACAAGGCCTCCGGCTACGAGTCGACGCCGGTCGGATTCACCGAGTTGCTGGCGCAGAAAGGGATCGCCGTTACGCCGCTGCGTCCCAGCGGCCGGGCGCAGTTCGGCGACCGCGTCGTGGACGTCGTGACCGAAGGGGACTTCATCAATCCGGGATCCCAGGTTGAAGTAATGCAGGTGCACGGAAACCGGGTCGTGGTTCAGGAACCACTCCCGGAGAGCGATTCATAGGTGCGACTTTCGGCGCCAAAGAGTGACCGGCAGCCACCTGTGCAACGAAGGAGGCGGTAATGGAAGCACTGTTCTACGTAGCGATTCTGTTCGCGATCATCATTTTCCTGAGCCTGTTCACCTATTTCGTTCCGATCGGGCTCTGGATCACCGCGTACTTCGCCGGCGTCAAAGTGGGAATCTTCCGCGACCTGGTCGGTATGCGGCTGCGCAAGGTGCCCCCGGCCGCCATCGTCAGGCCCAAAATCAGCGCCGCCAAGGCGGGCCTGGAAGTGGCGCTGGACCGCATGGAAGCCCACTACCTTGCCGGCGGCAACGTCGAGGTGGTGATCCTCGCGTTGATCTCGGCCGACAAGGCCAACATAGATCTCACCTTCGAGCGCGCCACGGCGATCGACCTCGCCGGACGGGACGTGCTCGACGCGGTCAAGGTCAGCGTCAACCCCAAAGTGATCAACACTCCGCTGATCGCCGCCATCGCCAAGGACGGAATCCAGGTGAAGGCGACCTGCCGGGTCACCGTGAGGGCCAACATCGACCGCCTGGTGGGCGGCGCCGGCGAAGAGACCATCATTGCCCGGGTCGGGGAGGGGATCGTCACCACGGTCGGTTCCGCCTCCACGCACAAGCAGGTGCTCGAGAACCCGGACAACATCTCCAAGACGGTGCTGGGAAAGGGGCTCGACTCCAACACCGCTTTCGAGATTCTGTCGATCGACATCGCCGACGTCGACGTCGGCGAGAACATCGGCGCCAAGCTGCAGACCGAGCAGGCGGAGGCCGACCTCAAGATCGCCCAGGCGAAGGCGGAAGAACGCCGCGCCATGGCGCAGGCGCGCGAGCAGGAGATGAATGCCCTCGTCGAGGAGATGAGCGCGAGGGTCAAGGAAGCCGAGGCGGAGGTGCCGCGGGCGATGGCGGAGGCGTTCCGCAGCGGCAACCTCGGTATCATGGATTATTACCGCATGCGCAACATTCAGTCCGACACCGAGATGCGGACCTCGATTTCCGAGACGGATGGCTCGGAAGACGAATAGGCGGTCCGCGGTCGGCTTCAAGGCGGGATGAGGAGCAGGTAGGGATTCGTGGAGCAGCTACTATTCCTGCTGTTCGTTCTCTTCAGCGTTGTCTCGGCGCTGCTCGAACGACGCAAGCGCAAGAAGCAGGCCAAGCAACGGCGCCAGGGCGGAGCGCCGGAGAAGGCCGAACGGGAGGAAGAGGAAGAAGAGACGTGGCCCTTTCCGATGGGTGGGGATCCGTTCGAGCCGGTGCGCCCGCGCCGGCCTTCCCGGCCGGCTGAGGAAGAGCTGGAGGAAGAACGCGCCCCGCAGCAGGCGGCCGCGGAGGTTTCCGGCGAGCAAGGGGAACCGGAGCCTCCGAAGCGCCCCAATATCTTCCAGCGGCTCGAGGATTTCGCCCGGGAAGAGGAAAGACGCGCCCGTGCCGAGGAGGAGGAGGTCCTCG
>JAPOZF010000591.1 GCA_026706165.1 Gemmatimonadota bacterium | reverse complement strand
GCCGCCCCCCGCCCCAACTGCTTACCAAGGTTCCTCCGGGGCCGCCTGGTGCGCGGACCCTGTGGCCGGCCTTCCCATCGCAACGCCTCCGCGGCACCCACCCTTTTCTTCGGGTCCCCGGCGGGCTGTGTGAGGCGGGCCGACCGGTTCCGCCCGGACCGGTTCAGATGGTTGGAACAGAATCGAGGCCGGGAACGACGCCGCTACTTCGGGGCCGGTCGATTCCAGCTGTGCTGAGGGATTCGGGGCAAGCGGCTGGGCGAGGCGGCTCCCTGCGCTGCGCATTCACCAAGCTCAACGCCTGGCCGCGGCGCATGGCGATGCCTTTCAACGGGGCAGCAGCGCCCGGAGCGGTCCCGCGGCACCCACCCATTCTCCGGTTCCGACGGGCTGTAAGAGCAGGCCCGTCCGGATCGGCCCCTGCCGTTCAGAGGTTGACCTGAACTTGGGCCCCGGGATCCGGGCGCGGCCCCCCTACTCCAGCCTGCGGCCGGACGGGGTTCTCAGGGTGTGGGTCTCGATGTCCCAGTCGCCGTGGAAGATGGTCACCGCGTCGCCGGCGGCCGCCCCCGCGTCGGAAGCGAGGTCGATGATCCTGGCGGCCGAGTCCTCGGGCGGGGACAGGCCCGGGCGCACCTCCCGCTCCGCGTCCTCGACGGAGCGGCCGGCCTTTTCCGCCATTTCGCGGATGGCCCCGAGCTTCATGTTGGTCGCCATCTCCCCCGGGGCCACGGCGTGGATGCGAATGTTGAGGGGGCGAAGCTGCTCCCGGGCGACCAGAACCAGCCCCCGGACCCCCCCCCTGCTCGATCCGTACGGCAGGGAAGAGCTGCCCCCTATCACTCCGGCCCCGGAAATGACGAGCAGCACTACCCCTCCCCCCGCCTTCTCCATCAGGGGAACGGCGTACTTCAGCAGCAGGAAGCTGCCGGTGAGATTGACGTCGATCACCCGCCGCCAGGTTTCCTCGGAGTACTGGTCGACGCGGGTCGCCGGATCGAGGAGGATGGCCGCCGGGTTGATCAGGATGTCGAGGCGGCCGAAGCGCTCGCCCGCGGTATCCATCAGCCTGCGGACGTCCGCAGACCGGCCGAGATCGGTGTGCAGGAAGTAGGCCGTTCCCCCTTCTTCGCGGATCTGCCGGGCCGTCGCTTCCCCGCCGGCTTCGTCGATGTCGGCGAGGACGACCCGCGCCCCCTCGCGGGCGGCCCCGATGGCGGTGGCGCGGCCGAGACCTGTGGCGGCGCCGGTGACCACCGCTGTCTTGTCTTCGAGTTTCACGCGCCGGCTCTGGAGTGGGATCCTCTTCCGCCGGGACCTCGCGGGTGATCAGTTCTCAACAGTGACTTTCGCCTTGCGCGCGGGACGCTCGTGGAGATGACCGCCCGTGCCGGGCAGTGCCACTCCCAGGCGGATCGTCGTCTCCCCCGCCTTCGGGAAGATGTGGTGGTAGGTCATGGCCGGGACGTAGATGAAGTCCCCTTCCCTGGCGTGAACGGGGTCGTCTTCGCGGCCCTCGATGATCCAGTCGATCTCCCCTTCGAGCACGATCCACCACTCGTCGTAGTTGTGGCAGTGCCAGTCGTTCTGATCGAACCCGGGGGGCTGGCAGATTACGTTGGCGGCGAGGTGGTCGGACACCACCACCTTTCGCGACCACGGAGGCGGGCCGAACTCCTTTTTCAGCTCTTCGAGATTCACCTGGTTCAGACTGCTGTTCAGAACCGGATTGCCGAGCGGCATGAGGATCTCCCTTTCTGGTGGATGTTGTTTCTGGTGGATGCCCGTTCCCGTTGCCTGCGGGAGGACACGCGTAATTGCGGCGGCAGACACCGAGGTCAGTGCACTTCGGCGACCAGCGACTGAAACTTCTCCTCGTCGTACTCGGCGCCCCACCCGGGCAGGTCGTTGGGCGCGATTTGGCCGTCGACGATGAGGGGGGCGTTGGTCACTCCCCATTGCTCCCCCCACCCGCGCAGGCCGTCGCCGCCCTGATGGAAGTACTCGTAGTAGTCGTTGTTGTCGATGCAGCAGCCGAGGTGGGCGTGGACGTGGCCGAACAGCCCGCCGGGGCCGGCGATCTCGACCTGGGCGCCGTGCATCTCGGCGAGGTGGGCGAGCTTGAGCACCGAGGTGACGCCGGAGGCGATGGCGTCGGCGCGCACGTAGTCGGTCGCCCCCTGCTTGAGCCACTCGGCGGTGACGGCGACGTCGTGCATGAGGTTCTCCGTCGACATCACCGGCATCTCGAGGGCGCCGCACAGCTTCTGGTAGGAGCTCATCTTCCCCTCGTGCATCGGCTCCTCGAGCCAGATGAAGTCGAGCCGCTCCATCAGGCGGCCGACCTCGATGGCCTCGCGCAGGTCGTAGGAGCAGACCGGATCGTTGATGAGGTCGTAGCCGGGCCCGACCGCCTCGCGGGTCTTCTCGAGGATCGGCATGTCGGCCCGCCCCCCCTTGTAGGTGTGGAACTTGTAGGCGTTGACGCCGAACTCCCTGCCGTGCTCGATGGTGCCGAGGTAATCCTCCAGGGAGGGGCCCGAGCTCGTCAGGTACACGGGGAAGCGCTCGCGCACCTTGCCGATCAGGGCGTGCACCGGAAGGCCCGCGGCCTTGCCGGCCAGGTCCCACAGGCAGGTGTCGAGGTCGCCGTGCCAGCCCTGTCTCTGGCGCAGCCAGCGCGTCCCCTTGAACAGCATCTGCCAGATGTGCTCGCGGCGCAGCGGGTCCTCGCCGACGACGTGGGCGCGCAGCAGGTCCATCTGGTCCGGACGCATCGTCGAGGTGCAGCGGCCGCTGAGCCCCTCGTCGGTATGGACCTCGAGGTAATTGTGGCGCGGCCTCGACGGG
>JAPOZF010000447.1 GCA_026706165.1 Gemmatimonadota bacterium | reverse complement strand
AACATCCTGCCCGAGCCCAAGCTGCGGCAGGTCGACGCGTGGCTGGAAAAGGGAATCGAAGAAGGGCACACCGCCTCGCTCGCCTACCGGCTGACCCCGTATACCCAGTACCCGGGGGACTTCTATTTCTTCCGCCGGCAGCTCAACCCCGCGCAGTCGAGGGAATCGGTGCTCGCAGGGCTGGGCGACTACATCTGCAATCCCCGCCAGGGGGAAGGATCGGGAGATGAGGGAACGCGGTTCGCGTCCGCAGTGGAGTCGCTCGAACAGTGGTGGGGCGGGCGCCGGGGGCGGGATCTCGACCGGGCAGCTTCCGGACTGGCCTCCCTGGCGGAAACCCGCCATTCCGTCAGGGATCTCGCCGATGCCGCGGCCCTCCTGCGGTTACTTTCCGGCGGGCCGGGGGCCCGATCGCTCGAGGAATTCACCGAGGATCTGCGCCTGCGGATGAGCGCCATGCCGGTCTTTCGCGGCCTGACCCTCGATCATCTCTGGTCGGGCCGGGCGCGGGCATTTCTCCAGCTCCGGGTCGAGAACTGGCTGCACCGGTTGCGGCAGGCCGGCGGAGGAGAATGAGCCGCCGGCTTCCCTGGTGAAGAACCAGGAGGGCCCGGGGTCCGCTTCAGGGGCCAGGAGCAGGGACTCGCGAGGCGCCTCAGGCCAATGAGTCACGTGGCCGCCCTCGGGTCCGCTCCGGGCAGGAGCAGGTTTTCGCGAAGCGCCTCAGGCCGCCGATCACCCGGCGGCGATTCCTGCCCTGGCCTCCTCGACCACGAGGTCGACCACCGCACGCAGGGCCTCCTCCTCGGAATCTCCTTCCAGCCGGCGCAGGCGGAAGTGATCGATCTGCCGGTCGGCCCCGGTGCCGTTCCGCACGAGGTGCAGGGCGTGGCGCAGGTCCGCTTCGCAGCCGAGGGCCTGCGCATCCTCGGACAGACCCTCTACCATGGAGGTCGCGTACTCCTCGATGTCCATGCGCCCGGCCCCGGCGGTATTGCCCAGGAACGAGAGAACGCCGTACCGCTGCGCCAGCCAGCAGTTCTCCTCGATCAGCTCCGACGGGGGCTCGGCCGGAAGCTTGCCCTCCATGTCCAGGCGCAGCAGGTGCCGAATGAGGCAGGCGTACAGGGCCACGATGCACATGGCGTCGTCGACGGTGTGGCAGATGTCGCAGATGCGCAGCTCCACCGTGGGAAAAGTCCGGGAGGGGCGGATGTGCCACCACAGCTCGCTGCTGTCCTGGATGAATTCCATGCGGCGGTAGTCGGCCACCAGGCTGTCGAAGTCGGCCCAGGAGCGCAGCGGACCGGGCAGGCCGGTGCGCGGCATGCTGCCGAAGAGGGTCAGCCTGAAGGACTTGAAGCCGGTCTCCCGGCCCCCGCTGAACGGAGAGGAGGCGGAAAGCGCGTGCAGCAGCGGGAGATGGCGGCGGATCGCCGTCATGACCCGCACGCGGCTGTTCAGGTCGCCGAAACCGGCGTGGATGTGCATGCCGCCGGCGAGCAAGGTCCGGACCGCCTGCTGGTAGGTGATCGCGAACTGCTCGTAGCGCTGGCCCTCGGTGATGACCTGGCTGGTCCAGGCCGCGAAGGGATGGGTGGAGGCGGCCAGGACCGCGGCCCCGTGTTTCGCGGCGCCGTCGATGACGAGGCTGCGGGTCTCGTTCAGGGCGGAGAAACTCCGCCACGACCTCGTGGGGCCCGCGGTTTTTCTCGCAGTCCTCGAAGATGGCGCGGTCGGGGTCCGGCAGGAGATCGCGGGTCCGCGGGTCGATCAGGAAGAACTCTTCCTCGACCCCGATTGTTATTGCTAGGGGGTCCATAATCTCTTGCACTCCCGGTTCAGCAAAGCCGCCGAAGCCGCCTGTCCGGCGCGCTTTCGAAAGCATCAGACATAGGCAATTACCAGCTCGATCCCCACGATGCGCAGGCAGTCCCCGCCCTCGATGCGGTCGAGGGCGACCTCGATCCGGTTCTCTCCCTGGACGACGGGAATGTCGCGAAAGGTGACGGTGGTGCTTGAGGGCAGCTCGATCCGGCGTCCCGAATCGAGGCGGCTGCCGTTCAGGGAAACCGAAGCCCCGACCCGGGCGAGGTCGTACTCCCGACAGGTGATCCGCAGCCAGGTGTCGGCCACGGCCTGATCCCGCCGCGCCGACTCGACGTCGTCCCCGACCACGATGCGGAACACCCGACTCTCGCCGGGTTCCCGGATTTCGTACGGAAGCGGCATCTCGCCCCCCCGCTCGGGGGTATTCAGCTGCAAGTCGACGCTGACGGTGTAGCGCTTGTTCCTGCGGGCGATCCGCCGCGGGTCGTCGATCTCGCGCAGCAGCTGGATCTCGTCCGGGGTGTAGGCGTCGCTGCCGGTCTTCGGCAGCCGGTGGCAGTCGTAGTTGAACAGGTAGATGCAGCTCGCCCCCTGGTGCCAGAAGCTCGAGGCGGCGGCGTACAGCATGTCGTTGCCGGCGTAGCCGTACACCTTGGAGAAGCGCTCCAGGCCGCCGCCGATCCGGCAGGAGGTTCCCTTCGCCAGCTCTGCGAAGGCGGCGATCTCGGCCCCCATGTCGAGGTAGGCGTTGTCCATCGGGACGAACAGGTCGGCCAGCTCTTCCCGGATCCAGGCGGGAACGTCCAGGCCCGTGGCCAGGCAGCGCTCGCGCGTCGGCGGCACCCGCATCATCAGGGTGAACGGCCGTCCTTTCTTCTTCGCGATCCCGGCGGTGCCGGCCCGGACCTTGCGCACGAAATCCGTCATCAGCGGCATGCCCGCGGCTTCCTCCCCCTGCCTGAAGTACCAGCGTCCGCGCTGGAAGTCCATCTCGAAGCCGTCGACGTCGTAGCGCTCGCAGGTCTCCA
>JAPOZF010000495.1 GCA_026706165.1 Gemmatimonadota bacterium | reverse complement strand
CAGAAGGCGCTTGGCGGCGTTGTTTATCAGCGACACCCTGCCGTTGCCGTCGAACACGAGCAGGCCGACGCCGATGTGCTGCACCACGGTCTGCAGGTAGCGCGCCTGTTCCTCCTTTTCCGCCCGCGCCAAGCGGAAGGCGTCGAGCACCTCGTTGAACGCCGTCTTCAGCTCGTCGAAGGAGGAGCCGAGACCCCCGGCGCCGAAGGTCTGGGAGAAGTCGGCGTAGCGGATGGCGGCGAGGAAGCGGGCCAGCTCGCGGTTGGTGCGGTCGACGAAACGGACGAGGCCGAAGATCTGGAAGAGCAGGAGGAGACCGGCGGCGACCGTTACGGCAGGGTAGCTCCAGCCTTCAGCCGTCATGTGAAACAGCAGCCACAGGGTGGCGCCGAGGAGAAGGACTCGGAGCACGACCCGCGCCCGGAAGGAGCGGCAGCCCTGAATCAGGCGTCGGGGAAAACTCGGCTGCCCGTCGGCCTCAGAGGCCATGCTTCTCCATGCGGCGGTAGAGGGCCGTCCGGGTCAGTCCCAGCTCCCGCGCCGTCCGGCTGACGTTGCCCTGGTGCCTGCGCAGCACCCGGGCGATCACCTCGCGCTCCACCTCTTCGAGGTTGTAGCTGTCGAAGGCGAGGCTCTCACCGGGGGACGGGGCCGAGGTCAGCGGAAAGTCCGCCGCGGTCAGCCGCTCCCCTTCGCTCATGATGACGGCGCGCTCCACCGCGTGCTGCAACTCCCGCACGTTCCCCGGCCAGGGGTAGGCCCGCAGGTGGCTGAGCGCCCCGGCTGTCAGCCCGTCCAGGGCCTTGCGGTACTTGGCGCGGTAGCGGCCGAGGAAGTGACGGGCGAGCAGCGGGATGTCGCCGGGGCGATCGCGCAGCGGCGGCAGGCGGATCTCCACGGTGTTGATGCGGTAGAGGAGGTCCTGGCGGAAGCTGCCGGAAGCGGCCATCTCGTCGACCGGCCTGTTGGTGGCGCAGATGAGGCGCACGTCCACCGGCACCGGGTGGTTGGCGCCGACGCGGACGATCCGCCGGTTCTCCAGGGCGGCGAGCAGCTTGACCTGCAGCGACACCGGCAGGTTGCCGATCTCGTCGAGGAACAAGGTGCCCCCGGAGGCGATCTCGAAGCGGCCGGCGCGGTCGCTGCGGGCGTCGGTGAAGGCTCCCTTGACGTGGCCGAACAGCTCGCTCTCGAACAGGGTTTCGCTCAGGGAGCCCATGTCGACGGGGATGAAGACCTCGCCGGCGCGCTGCGAACGGCGGTGGATCTCGCGCGCTACCAGCTCCTTTCCGGACCCGTTCTCCCCGAGGATGAGGACGCTGGCGTCGGTGGCCGCCACCTTGGCGACGGTGCGGAAAACCTCCTCAAGGACCGGGGCCTCGCCGATGATCTCGGCGAACGGCCGGTCGAGGTCCGCTGACAGCCGCTGCTGCCGGGAGCGCAGGCGCCCGGCCTCCCGCCGCGAGCGGTGCAGCTCGACGGCCGCGGACACGGTGGCGAGCAGCTTCTCGTTCTGCCAGGGCTTCAGGGCGAAGTCGACCGCCCCCTCCTTGATGGCGCGCACCGCCATCTCGACGTCCCCGTACGCCGTGACCAGAAGGACGACGGCGGCCGGATCCTGCTCGCGTATCTGCCGCAGCCAGAAAAACCCCTCCCTGCCGCTGGTCGCCTCCTGGTTGAAGTTCATGTCGAGGAGAACGACCGCCGGCCCCTCTTTCTCCAGGGCCTCGGGAACGGCCCGGGGATCGCTCTCGGTCCGCACCCGGTAGCCCTCCTGCTTGAGCAGCAGGCGGGCGGCGACGAGGACGTCCGGGTCGTCGTCGACTACGAGGATGAGAGGGGCGGCTTCAGGCATGGAAGATCGTGTGGCGCGGCCGGGGGAATTCCCGGCTGGGGCCGTGGAAAGCCCCCCAACCCAGGCCAGGCTTGGAAACGCGGAAATTCCAGCGCGCGAACCGGGAAGCTTTTGAAAATTGACGAGCCCGGGGGTCGCGCAGCGGCCACTTGCAAGGGCTGGAGGAATCCCCGGCAGGGGTCCAGGTGTACGCCAGCGGACACCCGGTGTATCGCCAGCGGACGGCCAGGGGCCTCCCCCCCGTCGGGGCGATTCGTTTCATCCCGTTGTTTTCCAGAAGGTTAGGTGACATAGCACGCATCTTGCTTGGGCGGCATAAGGGACTGCGTCAAGATACAGCTGAAAATATCATGCCTGCGAACATCAAAGTTTTCCCCAAGAGCAGGGTCGAGCCTGCCGAATCCGACCCCGGAAGCACCCGCCCCGGGGGAGGCCTCGGCATGGACCGCAGACTCGAGAAGCGGCGCTTCACCCCGCGGCGGGTCGCCCTGGGCGCCGCGCTCCTGCTGCTGGCCGGTCTGTTCGGTTACGCCCTGCTCGCCGATTTCGGGGTGCGCAGGCTGAACGTCCAGCGCGAAAGGCTGACCCTGTCGGCGGTCGAGCTCGGCCCGTTCCTGGAGTACATCCCGGTGCGGGGCACGGTGGTGCCGCTGCGCACCGCGTACCTCGACGCCCTGGAGAGCGGCCAGGTGGTGCAGGTGTTCGCCGAGGAGGGGACCGCGGTGGCGGTTGGAGACCCGCTGCTGCGCCTCGCCAACCCCGACCTCGAGCTGACCATCCTGCAGCAGGAGGCCGGGCTGGAGCGCAGCAGGGAGGAGCTGCTCAACGGCCGCCTGACCATGGAGCAGAACATGCTGGCCTCGCGGAAAACGCTGATGGAGATCGAGTACCGGCTCGCCCTGGACAAGCGCAACTTCGAGCGCTACCGGGACCTTCCCGCCGAGGATCTGGCGGCCATCATGTCGCGCCAGGAATACGAGCGCCTGCGCGACGAGTACGAGTACAGC
>JAPOZF010000250.1 GCA_026706165.1 Gemmatimonadota bacterium | reverse complement strand
GAGCGGCGCGCTAAGCTCCCGCCAACACATGCAGGGGGAGCGCCATGCGCTTGCATTTACCGGACGAGCCGCGCAACAGGTATGCCATTGCGGGTAATCACGACCTCTTCACCGGCCTCTGCCCCGCTCCAGGAGGCGGGAGAGCTGGGTCTTGGCTTCACGGACATTGACAACTGGCATCTTTGGACTCCTTCCCACCACAGCCCAACCCTGGATTTAGAGCTCATCTCCTGCCCACGAAGTCTGCCGGGCTCAAGATCGGGATGTTTTGAAATGGCGACATTGCCCGAAGATCCTGATCCCCGGTGACGACACATTCAGCCTCTCCCATGAGCGCCGTTTCGAGAAGCTTGTCGTCGTCCGGATCGCGGCATCCCAGTTTTGCTCCAACGATCGACACCCATTCCGAAACCGGATCGAGCTGGGCCAGAAAAACCGACCGGTCTTCACGGCTTATAAAGTTGTCGAACTTCGAACTATCGATCCGGGTCTTCAGCTCGTCGAAGGTCTCCTCGGAGAATAGAAAGACCCCGTTCACGGCTCGTATTGCATCTACGACCGCACGCGGCGATCCATCAGGATTCAGTGCAGCGCTGATCAGAACGTTTGTATCGAGAACGACACGATCAGCTTTCATCGGCCAGGAGTGCTTCCAGGCGTTCGGCGGTCAAACCCCTGGCTGCGGCCTCGGCCCCCAGACGGTCCATGGTCGCGGTCAAGCGAGCCCATGCCGCGCCCCGCAGGCGTTCGTACTGTTCCATCGACATCATGACGCCGACGGCCCTGCCTTTCTTCGTAACGCAGACGGGGGCACTCTGGGCGGCATCCAACAAGCGGCCGAACTGGTTTTTTGCCTCTCTGGCAGCGATCTCTTTCATATGCCTATTATAGCTATTATGACTCCTGATGGAAAATCCATCTGTTCGAGTGCAGTTTCCCCCGGCCTGAGATCCTTCCCGCGGACCAATATATTTCCCGTCATCCCAAATGGACTCCAAGCCATGGACTTACCGATTCCCCCGCCATGGCCGCCGGGATCCCCTCAATTTCTTTTCCAGTACCTGAAGCCTTACCGGAAATGACCCGCTTCCAGAAACTGGCGGTCGCCACCACGACGGTGACCTTCCTCCTGATCGGCCTGGGGGGTTTCGTGCGCGCCGCCGGCGCCGGCCTCGGCTGCCCCGACTGGCCGAAATGCTTCGGCCGCTGGATTCCTCCGACCGAGGCGAGCCAGCTGCCCGCCGACATCGACCCGGAGCTGTTCAACTTCCAGCTCGCCTGGATCGAGTACGTCAACCGGCTGGTCGGGGTAACCGTCGGCCTGCTCATCCTCGGCACCGCCTGGCTCGCCTGGCGCGATCACCGGGGCGACGGTCCGGTTCTGGTTCCCGCCCTGGCAGCGGTCCCGCTGGTCGCCTTCCAGGGCTGGTTCGGCGGCCAGGTGGTAGCCCACGAACTCGACCCCCGGTTCGTCACCGTTCACCTGCTCGTCGCCGTGGCCATCATCGCGGTGCTGATCGCCGCGGCGGCCAACAGCTTTCCGAAGCCCGGCCGGGGTGAGACCGCGGACCGGACGCGGCAGTTCCGCCTGGTGCGCGCCGGCCTCGTTCTCGTGCTCCTGCAGATCTGCCTCGGGGCCCTGGTGCGCGGGAGCATCGACCTGGCGGCCGAGCGCTTCCCCGACCTGGACCGGGGCGCCCTGCTCGCCGAGGCGGGCTGGCTCGACGGCGCCCACCGCACCCTCGGACTGGCGGTGCTGGCCTGCTGCGCCGCCCTCGCCCTTGTCGCCGCCCGGGCCTCCAGCCACACCCCTGTCTGGCGGCGGCTGGGCACGGCCCCCCTGGCGGTCGCCGCGGTGCAGTTCGCGGCCGGTGCCGGGTTGGCCTGGTTCGCCCTCCCCCCGGCCCTGCAGGTCGTCCATGTCCTCTTCGCGAGTCTCCTGTTCGGCAGCCTGTTCCTGCTGTCCCTCCGCCTGAGGCCCGGCTGAAGCCGCTTCCGCGGCCGGGAAGGTTCTCTTTTCGCCCAGGTGAAGCCGGCGGCGGGAACCTGGTTCCCCCGGCTGGTTTCAGAACCGCCGGGAGAAACAAGGTCGGCACATACCACGCGGCTTATATTCTCTGGCACGGGCACGCAAACTGACCACGCTGATGACCTCAACCCACAACGGCAACCTCGTCGACGCCTGGCGGGGGCAGCCGGCTCCCCTGCTGCCGCTGCTCCACGCTTTCCACGACCGCGACCGGTTCCTCAGCGACGACGCCATCCGGGAAGTGGCCGAGGGCCTGAACATCCCGCTCGCCGAGCTCTTCGGCACGGTGACCTTCTACCATCACTTCGCCCGCAACCGCCCCGGGCAGTCCGCTCCCCGGGTCTGCACCGGTCCGGTATGCTGTCTGCGCGGCGCCGGCGGCCTGGTCGAGTCCCTAGACGGGGCAACCCCCATGCCCTGCTCGGGACGCTGCGACGAGCCGGTTCCGGTGCTCGCCGGCAACCGCACCCTGGTGGGATCCCCAGACGGGACCCTTCGTGAGCTCCCTTCCCCGCTGCCGCCCCCCAACCCGGGGGGCTGCGAGGAGTGCGTCTTCGCCGGCATCCGCCTTCCCGGCCGCGCCGGCATCGAGGGGTACCGCGCCAGCGGCGGGTACGAAGCGCTCGAGCGCGCCCTCGGGGGCATGCCGCCGGAGGAGCTGCTCGACCTGATCGCCGACAGCGGCCTGGCGGGACGGGGCGGCGCCGGGTTCCCGACCGGGCAGAAGTGGCGGGCGGTCGCCGAGGCCCCGGGAAGCCCGAAGACGGTGGTCTGCAACGCCGACGAAGGGGAGCCGGGCTGTTTCAAGGACCGCGCCCTGCTCGACTACGACCCGCA
>JAPOZF010000161.1 GCA_026706165.1 Gemmatimonadota bacterium | reverse complement strand
TGGCGGCGCAGGCGGCGATCAGGCCGCCCCGGCCGACCACCAGCCCGGTCGACTGCGGGCCCAGCAGGCTCTTGCCGCCGCTGAAGATCACCAGGTCCGCCCCCTCCCGTGAGAACCGCGTCAGCGTCGACAACGGAGGGCACTCGGAGGCGGCGTCGACGACCAGCGGCACTCCCGACTCCCTCGAAAGGGCGACGTAATCCTCGATCCGCAGGGACCCGGGCTCCTCGAGCCTGTGGGCCATGCAGAAGATCGCCGCGGTGTCGTCGCCCACTGCCTCCCGCATCGCCGCGAGCGGAGGCTCTCCGTCGTCCTCGACGACCACCAGGGTCGCCCCCGCCAGGCGGATCGCCTGGTCGTAGCCGATGCGGTGCAGCCGCTGGATGACGACTTCCGATCTCATGCCGCTGCTGTCGGGCAGCCGCGCGATGCGCTCCGGATCGGTGCCGGCCATGCAGGCCGCGGTGGTCAGCACCAGGCCGGAAGCGGCGCTCGCGGTCACGTACGCCGCCTCGACCTCGAGCAGGCCGGCGATGCGCTCCCCGACCTTCTCGTGCAGTTCGTCGAGCATGCAGAACTTCCCGCCCGCCTCGCGCATTGCGTCGTACACCCCGGGGTCCACCAGGGATCCCCCGTAACGCGACATGGCGCCGGCGGCGTTGATCAGGGTACGCACTCCCAGCTCTTCGTAGATGTCCACTCGAGTCTCCTTTCCGGTAAGCTGAAATCGACAGGGCAGTCCGTTTTCCGGCGATTGGCTTTGCCTTGCAGGGAAACCGCCGGGCGGCCTCTGCCTCGGCGGCGGGGAGGCAATTCCGGGGGGCGACCAGCTTCGCCGCTACCCCCGGTACAGGCTCGCGTGCCGGTCGGCGATCTCCTCCCAGTCGAGGCTTTCGGCGCAGGCGCGGGCGGCGCGCCCGGCCGCCTCGATGTCGCGCCCCCGGATCTCCCGCATCGCCCCCTGCAGAGCTCCTTCCCTGTCCGGGTCGAAGAGGATTCCCATCGAGTCGTCGATCAGCTCCGGCAGGCAGCCGCGGGCCGGCAGGACCACCGGCTTGCCGAACCCCAGCGCCGCGATGGTCGATCCGGACGTCAGCACCTCGGAGAACGGAATCACCACGACGTCGGCGCTGTTGAGGTAGACCTGGAAGTCCTCCTCCGGGAAGAAGTCCGAGGTGTGCACGCGCACGCGCGCGTCCCCGGCGGCGAGGTCTCGCAGCTCCTGCGCGTACTGCGGGTTGAAGGAGGCGCGCATCATCAGCAACAGCTCGGCGTCTTGCGGGTCGATCTCGCGGAAGGCCCCGATCAGCGCGTCGACCCCCTTGTAGGTGCGCGCGTTGCCGAAGAACAGGTAGACGAAGGACTCCCGGGAAATGCCGAGCCGCTCCCGGGCCTCGGCGCGGGTGACCTCGTTCGGGAAGACGTCGATGAAGTTGCCGTGCGGGATGACGTTCACTTCCCCCTCGAAATGGAACTGCTTCCGGCAGAGCCCGGCGGCGTAGCGGCAGTGGGCGATTACGGCGTCCGCCTCCCGGGCGACGAACAGCCGCGCCAGGTGGTCGACCTCGGGGAAGGGGCGCTCGTGAGGGTAGAAGTTGTGCATCGTCCAGACGATGCGGTACCCGAGGGTCGCCCTGGCGTAGCGGAGAGTGTCGCAGAAGCGGTTGCATTTCTCGACCGTGGTCCGCAGGTCGTCGGTGCGGTAGAAGCCGTGCAGCCAGTGCAGGTGCAGGACCTCGTGGTCCTCGCGGCCCTTCTCGAGCCACTCCCGCTCGAACCGGTAGAGCCCCTCGTCGAGGTGGATGCCGCGCTTCCCGAGGGCGCGTCCCAGCAGCCCGGCGTACGGGTTGCTGCGCCCCCGGATGGCGATGCCGCGTCCGTCTTCCCAGAAAAAGAATGCTCTCATTGGCGGCCTCCCTCAGCCGTGAACAGGTTCTTTGCGGCTACAGCCGGTAGCGTTCGATTTCGGCGCCGGCGGACCCGGGCGGAAGCGGGGGAGGCTCGCACCCCGGCTCGCAGATCGCCCAGGCCCTCTGCCGGGCCCCCCGTTTCACCACGACCCCCCGGAAACCTTCGGCCCCGCCCGGCCAGTGGGAGACCTCCAGCGGCTCATCGCAGGAGAGCTCGACCACCGAAAGGAACGCCGTCTCCCGGGCCTGCCGCCGCTGGATCACGATGGCGCTGCGGTCGGCCGCGGGATTGCCGGGAACTTCACCGAGTATGATCTCTGTGCCCCCGCAGCCGGGAAGGTGAAGGGCGGTGGAGCCGGCTTTCTGCTGCCAGCGCAGCTCCGCCATGCCCGGGGCGGCGAACCGTTGCGCCTCGTCGACGTGCTCGTAGCCGGCACCCTGCAGCCGCGGGGGGTTCGGACAGGGCTCGAGGCCGCGGGCCTCGAAGGCGCCCCCCCGCATGCGGCAGGGGAGGTCGACCTGTCTTTCGCGCCCGCACCGCACCCGGGTGAAATCGAGGTAGTACCCCGGCATCCACAGAATGACCCGGCGCAGCGACACCCCTTCCCAGGGAGGCTCGCCGAATTCGACCTCGGCGTCGGCGACCTCGAAGGCCCGTTCGCCGCTCTCGAAACGGACCAGCCTGCCTTCGGCCGGAGGCTGGGAGAAGCCGTCGACGAGCACGGTGTTGTGGCTGAGCGTCTGACGGAACCAGGTGTCGTTCAGCTCGATTCCGTACCCGGGGGTACCGAGGTCGGCGGAAAGGTCACTGCCCCTGGCGAAGGCGAAGGCGCCGAGCTTGTCCGGGTGGCCGTGCCCGCCCCCGTGGGGGCCGTACTTGAGCAGCAGGCAGTCCTGTTTCTCCAGCGGCCCCGGAGACCTCAGCAGGGCGCATCCGGTCGGCTCGAGGTTGACGCT
>JAPOZF010000144.1 GCA_026706165.1 Gemmatimonadota bacterium | reverse complement strand
TGTGCTGAACAGCCTGTCGGTGCTGGAGGAGGGGCGCGAGGTGCAGCCGGTCGAATTCGGCTACACCCTGCCGCTGTATCCGTATAACGATCGCGAGGCGGGGATTCGCTTCGATTACAATGCCAGATGGGTGCAGAAGAAGCTGGATTCGCTGGTCGAACCCTGCGTGACAGTCTTCGCCCCGCCCGGGACGCGGATGCAGATCGCCAGCCATGACCTGGGGATTCTACGGCCTGGGCAACCGCCTTCTGCTCCTCAACAGCTCTCCCGAAACAGCGATCGGGGAGGGTTTCCCCGTCTCCCGGCAGACGCGGCTGACGCATACCGCCTACCGGGTGGCGAGGGACATCAGCCTGCTGAACGACAGCCGCATCGACAACCTGCGGCGGCACGGGGTGCGCAACGAGCGCCTGCGGAACCTGCACGACCGGGCGCTGGACTACCTGGACGAAGCCGGGAAGGCGCTGGAGAAGAAGGAGTACGACCGCTTCGGCGAGATGGCCCGCCGCTCCTGGACCTACGCCAGTCGAGCCTACCTCGACGTGCACGGCACGACCGGCGACGTGGTCAAGGGAGTGCTCTTCTACATGGCGCTGCTGATCCCCTTCGCCTGGTTCGGCGAACGGCTGCTGCTGGCCGGGGCGACCATACGGCGGCAGCTGCTGGGACTTGCCGCGGTCTTCCTGGCGGCCTTCGGGATCCTGAGGTGGGTCCACCCCGCCTTCGACCTGGCGCTCAACCCCGGCATCATCCTGCTCGGCTTCATCATCTTCGGCCTCAGCGTACTGGTGATCCGCATCGGTCTGACCAGGATGCAGCGACAGATCAGGAAGATGATGAGCCGGGTGGGCGGGGTACACCGGGCGGACATGGACCGCTCGGGGGCCGTCTGGAGCGCCTTCGACCTGGGCATCAACAACATGCGGCGCCGGCCGCTGCGCACCCTGCTGGCGATGTCGACCATCGTCCTGGTGACGTTCTCGGTGCTGGGCTTCACCTCGGTCAAGACCTTCCTGCGCTTCAACCGGGTGCCCGCGCAGGGCCCTGCCCTCTACGACGGCTTGCTGGTGCGGCAGGTGGGCTGGGCACCGGTGAACGCCGGGATCCATGCCGGCATCGCCAACCAGTTCCGGGACCAGACAGTAAGCCCGCGGGCCTGGTTCGACGGCACCGCGAAGGGGGTGGCGGGCGTCGCGCCGCAGAGCAGGGTCCGGGTCGAACGCCTGGACCGGGGCGACCGGGCCGGCACGGCGATGGCGGTCCTCGGACTGACGGCGCAGGAGGCGGCGCTGACCGCCCCCCAGCGCGCCCTGTACGCCGGACGCTGGTTCGAGCCGGGCGAGGAGCAGGTCTGCATCCTGCCGCTGCGCCTCGCGCGCCAGCTGCGTATCGGGGCGGCCGACGCGGGTATCGCGCGGGTGGTGATCTCCGGGGAGGTCTTCACCGTCGTCGGGCTGCTGGACGAAGGGCTGTTCGACAACCTGCTGGACCTCGGCAACGCGCCGTTGACGCCGCTGGATCCCGATGCCACGCAGCCCCCGGAGAAGACCGGGGGGGCTGCCGAGCGCGCCCTTTCCGGAGAAGAGGTCAGCTTCGTCCACCTCGCCGCCGAGCAGGCGATCGTCGTGCCCTACGCGGTGGCGCGCCGCTGGGGGGGAAGCATCCGCTCCGTCGCCATCGGCTTTGACAGCGCCGAAGCCGTCGGCAGGGCGATCGAGGACTGGATGGCCGGGCTGGCGGTCAACATGACCGCGGGCATCGATGGCCGGCGCTACCTGCTGAACGCGGTGGATCTGCAGTCGGTGGGCGGTCTGGGCAACATCATAGTACCGCTGGTCATCGGCGCCCTGATCGTGCTGAACACGATGCTGGGCTCCGTGTACGAGCGGCGGGAGGAGATCAACACCTACACGGCGGTGGGGCTGTCGCCGCTGCACGTGGCCGGCCTGTTCGTCGCCGAAGCCGCGGTGTATGCGAGTTTCGGAGCGGTGCTGGGATACCTGGCGGGCCAGCTGGTGGCGACCGTGGTCTCTTCCTTCGACCTGGTTTCCGGCCTGACCCTCAACTACTCCTCGCTGTCGGTCGTCTACAGCATCGCCCTGGTGATGGGCATGGTGCTGCTCTCAAGCCTGTATCCGGCGAGCCTGGCCTTCCGGGTTGCGGCCTCCGCGGTGCAGCGCAAGTGGATCCTGCCCCCGGCGGTGGGAGACGAGCTGTCGATGACGATCCCGGTCACCGTGCGGCAGGCGGACGTCGCCGGCCTGATGGCCTACCTCACGGAGTATTTCGCCCTGCACGAAGAGCAGACCGTGGGGGCCGCCTTCTACACCCGGGATGCCCGCTACGAGCGCCTCGACACACCCGGCGGAGCGGTGCACGCGGTCGGCCTCCAGGTCTGGCTGGCTCCCTTCGACCTGAATGTGAGCCAGCGGCTCGAGCTGCAGGCCGTCCCCGGTCAGGAGGACGTCTACGAGGTCGAGGTGCAGGCGCGCCGGGTTTCCGGGGACCGCGAAAGCTGGCTGCGCAAGAACTATGCCTTCTTCAACGACCTGCGGAAGCAGTTCCTGATCTGGCGCGCCATCGGCGACGAAGCCCGGCAAGGCTACGAGGGCCGCGCCGCCGGACTGGCAGGCAGGGACCCCCGCGCGGTACTGGGAATCTGAGCGCGGCCATGGCCCGTACGCACGGCACCGATCGGCGCGACAGAGGCGGGGAGACCGTCGACCGCGGGCTGACCCTGCGATCGTTCCTGCTCGGGGCCGGGGCGATCGCCCTGATCAGCCTGCTCCTGCAGCAGGTGACGCTGGCCCTGGGCGGCCCCGACCTGAACGAGTGGGCCCCGCCGGCGGGCCCGGTCGTCCTTCTGGG
>JAPOZF010000646.1 GCA_026706165.1 Gemmatimonadota bacterium | reverse complement strand
CGATCGCCACGCCGGCGATGTTGCCGAGACCTATCGTCGCCGACAGGGCGCTGGTAAGGGCCTGGAAGTGGGAAATTTCCCCAGGGTCGTCAGGGTTGTCGTAGCGGCCGCGGATTACGTCGATGGAGTGCCGGAAGCCTCGGATCGAAAGCCACCCGAAGTAAAAGCTGTAGTAGACGCCGCCGGCCACGAGGACGCCGACGATCAGGGGAACTCCCGTGCCGAATTCGGCGAAGAGGAAGGTCGCAAGCAGGTTGACGGTGTCGCCGAAAAGCCCGTCCAGGCGGCTGAGGTGATGCTGGATCCCGCTTGCACCGGCTTCGTCCTCAGCCAGGGCCGGCGCCGCCATGGTGGTGAGCAGGAAGAGGGCTTTCATGGCTCTGCCCATGGACTCCTCCTCGTGGGTCGGTTGGGGGGAAAGGGATCTTGGAACAGTTCCAGTATAGGCGGCAGTCCTGCGGGCGATCAAGGCCGGACCGGTAGAGGCCGGCGTCAGCCGGACAGCCACCCGGGCAACGGCCCCTCGGTCCTGACGGCGAGCCGTTCAGGCCTGGCCGCGTCGGCCTCGAGGGCGCGCTCGATCACCAGCAACGCCATCGGGGTGCGCGGCTGGCCCGCCTCCCGCAGCGCCGCGAAGAAACGCAGGTTCTCGCGCTCGACCGCGTCCGGTTCCCGAGAGGCTCCGCTGCAGATCAGCAGGGGAACCCCGAGCCCCCGACGCTCTGCCGCCTCAAGGGTGAGGGCGGTGTGATTCAGCGTCCCGAGGCCGGGACGGACAACGACCGCCAGGGCGGCGTCGAGGCGCAGCGCGAGGTCGGCGAAATCCCGTTGCTCGTCTATCGGCACCAGCATCCCACCCGAGCCCTCCACCAGGGTGAGGTCGTGAGCCGCGGCCACGGACTCGCACTGCCGCGTGAGGGCCTCGAAATCGAGCGGGCGTCCAGCCCGGCGCGCGGCGATCAGCGGCGCCATCGGTTCGGGGAAGGAGGCCAGCGTTCCCAGGGTAACGTCGATGCCGCGGAGGGCGGCGCGGTAGAACGCCTCGTCCCCTCCGACCTCGGGATCGGCTCCGGTCTGGACCGCCTTGATCAGGGCAACCTTGCCCGCCCGCGACGCTTTCCACGCCAGCCATGCGGAAGCGACCGTTTTGCCGACGCCGGTGTCGGTCCCGGTCACGAGAACGATCCTACCCACGGAAGGACTCCATCGCCGCGGCGACCTGCCGCAGGTGCTCCTCCTCGTGAGCCGCGGTTACTCCGAAGCGGATCCGCGACGTTCCGCGGGGCACCGCCGGGGGCCGCACCGCCCGCGCCAGGATTCCGTGCGCCTCGAGATGCTCCTCCGCGGCGACTGCGGCGGCAGGCCTGCCGAGAAGCACCGGCACGATCTGCGAGTCGGAGCGGGAAGGAGCGTAGCCGAGGCGGCTCAAGCTGGAGCGCAGGGTTTCGCCGAGGTCGAGGACCCGCTTCCGGCGCCAGGGCTCGTTGCGCGCGACGTCGAGGGCGGCGGCGGCGGCGGCAACCGCCGACGGCGGCAGGGCGGTATCGAAGATGAAGGTGCGGGAGCGGTCGATGAGGAACTCGATCAGGGCCGGATCCCCGGCGACGAAACCGCCGACCGAGCCGAGCCCCTTCGAAAGCGTGCCTGTGACGACGGCCGGGGCGTCGGGGCCGAAGCGTCCCAGGAGGCCGCCGCCCTCTCCGAAGACTGCGATGGCGTGCGCCTCGTCGACGACCAGCAGGGCATCGTGGCGGGAAGCCGTTTCCCCCAGGGCCTCGAGGGGCGCCAGGTCCCCGTCCATGCTGAAGACGCTCTCGGTGACCACCATGCGTCGGCGGGCGTGGGTCTTCCGCAGCAGATCGTCGAGGCGGCCGGCGTCGTTGTGCGGGTAGGAGAGAGCGGTGGCGCGCGACAACCTCGCCCCGTCGATGATCGAGGCGTGGGCGCGCTCGTCGTAGAAGATCGCGTCCCCGTTTCCGGCCAGGGCGGAGAGCAGCCCGAGGTTGGCCATGTATCCCGAGCTGAAAAGCAGAGAGGACTGTTTGCCTGTAAGCCGCGCCAGCCGTTCCTGCAGATCCTCGTGCAGGGGTGTGGACCCGTGCAGCAGCCTGGCAGACCCCGCACCCGTCCCGAACCGGCGGGCGGCCTCGCCGGCGGCTGCGATCACCTCGGGGTGCGCGGCGAGCCCGAGGTAGTCGTTCGATGTGAAGAGGATGAATTCGCGGCCGCCGAGGTAGGCCCGGACCCCGGCACGCCTCTCAGGGGTCACCACCGACCGGCGCAGGCCGAGCCGCTCGAGACGGCCGCGCTCCGAGCGCAGGAAGTCAGCCCAGGGCCCGGGCGGGCCGGGCGACGCTGTCGAGCCCATACCTCACCGCCTCGCAGATCTGCGCGAGCTCGTTCTCTTCGATGGAAAGCGGGGGCATCACCACGACGGTGTCCCCGAGGGGCCGCACGAAGACGCCTCGGTCCCGGGCTGCCATGCATGCCCGCCATCCGGTCTGCTCCGAGGCGGGCGGCGGCCGCCTGGAGGAGCGGCCGGAGACGATGTCGACGGCGGCCATCAGGCCCTGCTGGCGGATCTCCCCCACGAGGGGATGCCCGCCGAGAACCTCGCTCAGCTTCTCGCCGAGGAAGGAGGCGCGCCTTGCGACCCGCGCGAGGACGGGCTCGCGCTCGAAGATGTCGAGACTGGCCAGGGCCGCGGCGCAGGCGATCGGGTTTCCCCCGAAGGTATGCCCGTGGAAAAGGGTTTTTCCGTAATCGTCCGGGTCGTGGAAAGCGTCGTACACGCGGTCGCTCGCCACCGTCGCCGACAGGGGGAGGCAGCCGCCGCTGATCCCCTTGCCCAGCACCATGATGTCGGGGCTGACCCCCT